>DAOVMB010000463.1 GCA_030630905.1 Sedimentisphaerales bacterium | reverse complement strand
TAGACGTTCCAGCACACGGTTAAATCCGGTTCGCCTGCCTTATAGCCGAGATATGCCGCTTTCTGATGGGAGCACATTTCGTCGATAGTGTGGCCGCCGAACATCGTGATATTTGCTTCGTTCCAGGGTTCCCAGGCAAGTACCCGGCCTTTGTACCGCTGCGCCATAGCTTTGCAGAACCTGTACAGCACGCGGAGGTCTCTGGGAAACCGTTTGTACCGTCGGTGGCCGTCGAGCTGTTCATCTAAGGCCCAGCCGGGTGTGTCGTGAAATACCTGGAGGACTTTGAGTCCGGAACGTGCTTGAAAAGTTGCCGCGCTGTCGTAGGTCGTGTTTTCGCCGAACTTGTCGGGTCCTCTCTGGAATCCGCCCCAGCTCATACGGTCGCGAATCCAGTTCACGCCCGCAAGAGCGGCTAATTGTGCAAAGCGTTCCTGCCGGACCGGCTCATTACGTGCGAACCAGGACGTGGCTGAGTCGACACACACTGGCGAATCCTGCGGCACCGGTTCAGCCAGCCTTGCCAGGACCGCCGCGGTCGTCCAACTCACAACCTTGCCGGCAGCATCCGGAAATTCGATTCGGTACCAGCCAATCCCCAGTCCGCCAAGGGTCACGAGTGATTTCGAGACCGATTTCTTATCGTCGATAGTGCCGCGCCTAATAACGGCCCTATGGTCATCGAGCAGGCGCCAACCAATAGCTTTACTCGAAATTTCTTTAGGAAATTTGATATTCACATCCTCGCCGAGCAGGAACACGTTGCCGGGATGTTCCGGCGGTGCAGTCGGGATGCTTCTGGGAATGGTCTGCAAGGCTCGATTCAGGTCGGTTTGAGATTGTCTATCTTTCGTTATTTGAGGCTCCATTTCCTGGCCCCGACAGACAGACATAACCGTAACCAAAAACACGAAGTATAAAGCCTTGAGAGATACTAATAATAGTCTTGAATGTTGCATTATCGTTCCTCGGCACTCACATACACTTTTCACAATCACCTAAAACGGTTGTCCACAATTGTAACAAGGAGCGCTTTCTCCGACAAGTACGTGCCTTGCCTCCTCACAATCAGCGCACCCAAGCCGGGTAGCAAAAGGGCGGCCGGTTCGGGAATTAACACAACGCCCTCGCAATAAGCATGGCCAACCACACCTAATGGCTGGCTGCCAATTTGCTAATCTGGTAAGAACTTAACTCTGACCACTCGACCATCTCGAAAATCCACCCAGCCAGAATCACCGCTTAAACGTGCTTCGCCGCTGTATTGATAACCGGCCCTGCCATTCATCACCTTGACCTCGCGGCGCGCATTGATGTCCGGTTCGTAGTTTGCGGCAAAATGCACCCTGCCATTAGAAGGCCCTTTGAGCGGCCGATACCATTTTTCGCCAATTAAGACGGGGTAGCCCCCCATGAGCTGTTCAACCTCGGCAAAAGTCATTCCTGGGCCGTGTCGTCTTGCAATCGCAACTATTCCGGGCTCTGTCCGGTCCAGGTACCGGCCTGGTTTGATACGGCCCAGCTCACGCAGAAAACCGTGACGTGAGCTCCACGGCACATTGTGAAACACGACAAATCCACATAGAAACAGCAGATATACTATTAGCGCTGTCTTCACGAATTTTTGAACGACCAGGACAACCACAGGGATACTGAGCACAACTGCAAGGCAGGCGAAAATCATCAGCAGTAAAGGGCGGGCGACGTATATCTCCAACAATGCGATGAGAGCCAGACCGCCAAGAGCTATCACGAGAACAGCGAATAAGACTGGTTGTGATTTTCGCAGTCTCAACATTGCCAAGCTAACCAGAGGGATACCCGGCACGACTGAAGATATTACGTAAAACTCACGTTGCAGAACTAAGACTATCTCCAGGAACGCAACCAAGAACAGCGGCCAGAGAGATAAGGCAACGGCAAAGACTACAGGCACGCCATCAGGTAGGCTCAGAACCGTTTTTTTAGCTCTTGCCATTTGGTCGAACTCTTCGCAAAGAATTTAATTTATTCTAATCTTTTCGTGATTTTTGTTCAACGTGATTTGCTATTTCAGCCAGAGCTGCTTTCGGAACATCCGACGCCATCTCAACCACTCTGCGGACGCGGCTCAGGTCATTGGCTACAAGCACTACGCCTTTGCTCGCTTCACCTTCCAGCTTCAAGAATGTATCCGTCCCTGTCCGCGGTCTGCAACCGCGAATAAAGGCCCCTTTGATGTTGGTTAAACGAACCATTGAACCGGCGCCTGCGGAGAATGTAGCGTCGAGACTGTCAATCAGCGCATCTTCCACATCGTCCAAGACAATCGCGTGGCGTTTGTCGGCTGCTGCAAGTTGTAATTGTACGTTGAGCAGTTTCAGGCCTTTCACGTGGCGGCAATAGAGGCCGTAAGCCGGCAATCTGCCGAACATCGAATACTCTGGGTAAGCCGTTGGCTTTTCAGGGACAGCGCGGGCCGCGTCCTCCTTGTTGCCATCGCCCGCGAACGAAAGTCGTATGTTGCTGAGGGTGACGTTTTCTATTGCGTGGCCGGGCAGTCCGGAAATCGCACAGCCGGTCTCATTTGCTCCGGTTGATTCAATATCACTTATCGTGATGTTGCGCATCACACCCATTCCCGGCTTTTCCATATCCTTCTTAAACGGACGCGAGCGATTGCCCAGCCGTATGAAGATTGGCGCACCAACTTTGTTCATTGTGATATTTGACACAACGATACGGTCCATCGTGCCGCCATCAACTATTTCAAGCGCCACGCCGGCCAGACGGGTATCGTAAATCGTACAGCCGGTAATAACGATATTCTCAAAGCCCCCGTTGGATTCGGTGCCCATCTTCAGGGCGTTACAGTGACTGCTCAACACGCAGTTGCTTACCACTACGTTTCTACAGGGTCTTGCTGATGTACTCTTTAGAACGATAGCATCGTCTCCGGAGCTGACATTACAGTTTGAGATGATGACCCTGTGGCATGAGTCGATGTCGATGCCGTCGTTGTTGCCGTTGACACGGCTTCT
>DAOVMB010000224.1 GCA_030630905.1 Sedimentisphaerales bacterium | reverse complement strand
TTTTCATTAATCTTTACGCAGTTCGCTGAACGCCGAACACTGAACGCTAATAAATTGGCTTTGTTTTTTCAACCCCTCAGCAGTGCTGGGGGCTAACTGAGATTGGGTTTGTTTTCACCAAGTGTCCAATCGTACTTTTTTATCATAATTCCTTGTTATAGTTGACTTTGCCTTGATTTCCACCTCTTGTAAATTGGCTTTGTTTTTTCAAACGTGCCCTTTCAACTCGTTTCGGATCCATTCGGCGTTGCTCAGGATAGGTTTAGAGCTTCGATCTTCGGATTTCCGACCGAAGGTCGGCATATTGGCTTTGTTTTTTCAAATAGCCCCTCCGGAGAAACTCCGGATTTGTTCTCGTTTTTGCCTTTTCCTTTGTGCTTTTACTTCTATCATCTATCATTTATCAGTCATCAATTATCAATAATCATTTAGTTTAGTATTATACTAAATTTAACCTCTAAAATCAAGCAAATTATGAAAAAATCTCCTTGAGACGAAGCTTGCTGTGTGTGGATCGCGATCCTTGACCCGAAAGATGGATTACGAACTCGTAGGGTGGCGGCTTGCCCCACCATAATCGTCTAGATAATATATGATCCATGCCAAATTACATCCATTATAATCTGGTCAAACATGGATTGGTTCACGACGTTGAAGATTGGCCCTGGTCAATGTATCACAAATACGTAAAAGAAGGATTATACGTCCGAGCGAACGATTTCAAAAATGTTACGAACAATAGCATAGAAGGCTTCGGCGAATAAGATCGGTGGGGCAAGCCCCACCCTACCAGACTGGTCGTTGATAGTGTTTTGGTTTGACAGGCCTATGGCCATTCGTTAATCTCTGTCTGGAGAATGTTTAAATGAAATTGAAATTATTGAAAATCATATCTGAAGTTTCCCTGATATCGATTAAGCAATCTTCTTTATTGTTGAAAATCTTGATTATTTTTTCCGTATGTTTTGCTTTTGTTATTATTCTTGTGGGTGCCAACGTTGCCCCGGTTTATTATTGGGGCCTTTTGCTTTTGCTCCCGTTAATGATCGTCAGTATCAGAATCCATCAGAAAAATACTCTTCAAAAACTTGTTTCTCAGCTAAGAGAAGATTGGGGAAGGGAGAAGGATAAGAATCGAAACTTTTCAGAGATAGAAAGATTCTATAGATGTTTAACCACTAACCATGATGACAACGACATTTCGATTGATGATCAAACCTGGTCAGATCTGAACATGAATGACCTTTATTCCAACATCGAACGAACCTTGACCAACCCCGGAGAATGCATCCTGTATCAAATTCTTAGAACACCATTGCTATCTGATGAAATATTGAAGAAAAGGAACGTAATCATACGGCTCTTTCAGACTAACAGAGAAATCCGAGAACAGATCCAAATAGGGCTATCCCGCATGGGAAAACAAAAGGGGAACGGAATCACTGCCCTCGTTTGTGAAGAATTACCTCCTTCAAGCCCTATTAAGTTTCTGTTTTCGCTCCTGGCATTGCTTGCGCTTATCTCGATTATTGCCGTTCCACTTTTCTGGGGTCCAGCCGGATTTATTGTACTCGTCCTTCCTCTTTACATTGTCAACTTTTTGGCTACATGCAAGGTTAGAAGACAGTTGCTTTTTCAATTGGCTGCTATTCGCTATCTGGGTGCAATGATTCGTTTAGGCAAAAGAATCGCCGCGGTCAAATGCCCGGAGTTAGCAGACTACTGTGAAAGATTGGAAAGGGCGACGTCGGCAACAAGGAAGATTGCGAGAAAGACTTTTCTACTGTTTCCAGAGAATTCAGTTAGTTCGGATTTCGCAACGCTGCTATATGCTCACACAGAGATTTATTTTCTAAGAGAGGTCAGGATTTTCTATGCCGTTCTGGATGAGATTCATGCACATCATGAGGAGCTTAGGTCGATCTACCACTTGATTGGAGAATTAGACGCTTTGCAGTCAGTAGCTTCCTACCGCGAAGGTTTGCCGGGATATGCTGAGCCTGACCTTTCGGATGAGGGATTATTGCTTGAGATTAAGGATGCAAGACATCCCCTATTGCCGGATCCAGTCCCCAATTCGATTGCTGTTCGAGGAAAAGGTATAACCATAACCGGTTCAAACATGGCCGGCAAAACGACATTTCTGAGGACCTTGGGCGTAAATGCTATTTTGGCCCAGACAATCTATACATGCCTCGCCACTTCCTATGCGGGGAATTATTTCAGAATATTGTCATTAATCAGCGAAACAGATAGCCTTATTGAAGGGAAAAGCTACTACCTTGTCCAGGCAGAGCAATTGTTGAGGATGGTAAGGTCTTCTGAAAAAGATGTCCTGACCTTATGCCTCATAGATGAACCTTTGGCCGGAACTAACTCATCGGAGCGCATTGCCGCATCATTTGAGATTCTTCGTTATTTGGTTAATCACAAGGCATTGGTTGTTGTTGCGACCCATGATTTGGAACTCGCCAGAAAGCTTGAATTTGGCTTCGAAAGTTACCACTTTACAGACAAGGTCGATGAAGAGGGATTGAGTTTCGATTTCCAACTCAGGGACGGCATTACTTCGACGAGTAATGCCCTTAGATTGCTGGAATACCTGGATTATCCCGAAGGCATTGTCAAACGAGCGATGAAATTTGAATTGTAGTCTAATATATTCTCCTTCAAATACTTCTTCGCGTCTTTCCTGTAACGCTCGCGCTCAAATGCTTTATCGGGGAAATCCGGGGACGCCTTCCTTATTTCTCCCTGTCATTGAGGCTCTTTCGTATCTCCCTTCGTCTGCCCCTTCGACTATGCTTAGGGCTTCGGCTAATTCAGGACGGCAGCCGGGGATTTTAGCCGTTATTCAGATGAACCCTAATCTATTTCGGTAATGTCGCTTTGGGGCTTGCCGACGAGGTAGATTCTGTTTTTTCCGCTGCGTTTGGCTTCCAGCAGGGCCTTGTCCGCCTGTTGGAAAAGCTGCTCTATTGTCCGGCCGTCACGGGGGAAACTTGCCAGGCCGCCGCTGATTGTCAGCACTCCCTTACCCCCCGGGCCCAATCCGCCAAAAGTAGATAATTCAGCTTTGCTTAGTTCTTTTACGAAGCGCTTTGCTATGGTGATTGCTTCGGCGGGATGGTCGGCGTTTGCCGAACGTCTCTCTTGACTCTTGGCAGGAGCGGCCGCGCGTTTTTGGTGGGGGTCGTCCCAGAAAATTACGGCAAATTCGTCGCCGCCGACTCTACCGACGACGTCGTGGCCCCGACAGCAGCGGCGCATCAGGACAGCAGCCTGTTTCAAAATCTCATCGCCCGCGGAATGGCCGTAAATATCGTTGTATTTTTTGAGGTCATCGATGTCGAAAACGAGCAGAGTCACCCGCCCGTTCTCTTTTTTGGCGTACTCGATAATCTGCCGGGAGAATTCCCAGATATATCTTCTGTTCTTCAGGCCCGTTAAATCATCCTCGGTCGCCAATCGTTCGAGGTATCTTATTCTCGTTTCCGTCGTAGTGTCGATAACAGCCGAAGGAGCGGTCTCGGCTTTGCCGCGCTGATCGGCAGTCGTAACGGATTCGTAGAAGTTATCCGGCCGTACCGGACAGATAAGATAATCGTCGGCCAGGCCTGACCCGTTGTAAGTCGAGCTGACCAGATGTATCGCTATCGGCTCCTCATACATTTGTGCCAGGAGAACGATTTTCGCATCGCAGTTGTCCCGTAAGGCTTTAAGGTTGGAGCTTAATTTGGCCGAGATTCCGGACATTACAATTGCGATGGCGGCAAAGTTTTTTCTCGCTGCGATGTCTATCGCTTCCGGCATATCGGCACAGATTTCGCTGCGAGCCTCCGTAGCAGCATTAACATCCAAAAAGGCTCTGCCGATATCGCCGACCAGCAGAATTTTCCGAGCGTCTCCGTAGCGCGAGATATGTTTATTGACGGCACTCATCTATCTAAATCCCTAAACAGGGCATACGGTTCAGCCTTTAATGTAAAAATTTCATCTATGGCGAAGGTTGAAAGTCCGGCTGCAAATTGGAATCAACGTTCGCCACGGTTGTTGTTGTCAATTGATTCACAGCAAAAAACGCCTCCAGCCTTTATCTATCTTAACAATTCTCGGAGAAAAGTCAACTCAAATCCTGTTGGCAGTGGATTCCGGGTGGTCGATCTTTGGAAAAGACGTTCAAAACGATCGTCAATTCGAAGGTAGATCCTCCAGGTTTTTTTTGACTTGCTCGGCACAGAAGTTTTTAGGATACAAACCGATAAAACTCGTCAGAGTTGATCTTGCTTCTTCCAGGTATTTTTTCTTCTGCTCTGCGTTCGATTCATCTTGCTGTCGCCACAGACTAATCTTCAACAGGCCGAGTTCATACAGCGCCAAGATCCCCCCGTCGGTCTGGCCGTATTCTTTGTGTATCTCGCTGATTTTTTCAGCCCGAAGCTGCTCGTCGGCGACAAGCTTTGCCTGGGCCAGCAGGATATTGTCACGAAGCCGGTCTCCATCTTCTGTTTGTTCGAGAAGTCCGTCAAGTTGCTGGGCGTAATCGGAGGCATGAGGATTCAGCATGACAAATTTCGCCAGCCGCTCGATGGAACCCGGTTCTTTGGTTCGATTTTGCGAGCTTACGAGGACCTGCAATTGGCTGAGTCTTCTTTGCAACTCATTCAATTTTGGAACCGTCATTACCGAATTGGCCGGCGAACGAAACAGGCCGAAAAGTTTGCCGGAGGGTTTTTGTTCCGCTTCGAGGAGCTTTGATTTTTCGGCAGCCAGCATTGCTTGGGCCTCGGCGAGAAGTCTCTCGGCCTCCTTGAACATTTGTTGGCCGGCCCGATGCTTTGCAATACGCCATCGTGCTTCGAGTGCTTCCGGGCTGTCCCCGAAATCCCGGTACAGTTCCCACCATGTCTGCCGTGTCTTTTCATGCGGATAATCACTGTAGAAATGCAGCACTTCTTTCCGGCTCCGGCCAAGCAAATTCGTGTCCGGGCTGTATTCGTTCAGCAGGGCCTTGTAGTACAGTGCTATCGGCATCCGGCGACTGTTGGGGCGTTGGCTGATAAACAAATCGTACTGTTCGAGCAACCATTCTTTCTTTTCCCGGTACTTTAACTCTTCCGGCACTATGAACCAGCCCGGCCAGAAGTCGTAGCGTAACTGTTCCTGTATTTCCCTTTTGAGTTCCGCTCGCCGTGCTATTTGATCGGCGGGGTAAAAGGA
>DAOVMB010000416.1 GCA_030630905.1 Sedimentisphaerales bacterium | reverse complement strand
CCAGATCTTCATAAGTAACCGTCTGTATGTCATATTTCCATATTTTTCTGACCAGATTGGGCACGATGTCTCTCGGCTGCGCCCAGGCGCCGGGACCGCCGATCGCTATGATCCGCGTCCCCATCGTATTACGCAGGCCGCACAGCGCACGCAGACGCCAGAGAATCTCGTCCTGGCTGTCGATGACTACGTCACCGTCGTCGATTCCCTTGAGCGCCAACGTATCAGTGTGCTGCCGCAGGTAGCGCGGGCTGATGATCTCATACCACAGATAGACGGGACCTGACTTATGCCGGCAGAAGAAGATAATGTCTTTGCCACGCTCGGCCAGCTTGGCGAACGTATCCTGCCCACCCCCGGCTGCGTAGACAATATACACATCTGCTTTGGCCAGATCGCTTATTCCGGACAATTCGCCGGAGCCCCTGATACCGGTCGGCGGCAAAAATTGCACGGGAAAGTCCGCCTTGTTCTCCATATCGCTAAGCTCTCGCCTGATGCGCAGCAGTTCCTGCTCGGCGTCCTGTTGCGTCTGGATGCCACCCCAACTGCGCCAACTGGTTTGATGCCGCCTTTTGGGGGTGCTGTAAACAAGAATCGGCTTAACCACAAGCGGGCGGCGTTTCGGTCCTGCCTGGTCCTGGCGTTCGGCGGCAGAGACATCCGACCAGGTCAGCCCGGTCAGGGCCACTCCTAAAGCCGCTGCTCCACCCACACCCTGTAGAAAACCTCGGCGTGTAATTTCGCTTGCCGAATGGTCGTGGCCGCAAGGACAGCAAGTCCTTCTAACCGGGTATTCTTCATGATTTTGAGTAGTCATCGAATCTTCTCCTTTCAATTTGGTTCTATATACGTCGAGAAACTGTTATTTCCAATATTAAGTCAGACAGTTGATTTTACCGGCAAGTATAACCGAAAGTCAACCGCTTAAAAAGGAAAAAGATTTACTCCAAAACGGAAGGAAACCGCTCATTCTTCATCTCCGCTCAGGGTGAAGAAGGAGGGCAGGCACCTTGATGCCTCCACAGGAGACCTAACGGTGGAGCGGAGACGAGGCATCATGCAAAACAGAGCCTGACACCTCAGGCAGACAATGCGTCCTGGCCTATCGCACGATGGAAGGGCGGTTCGCGAACCGCCCCTACTGACTTTTTCTCTTGAAAATTTTGCCGGAGCAGTGTAAATTCCTTTTTGATGGGCGACAAAGCGAGGAAACCTTGGGTTTGTCGCTCACGGAGTAGACAGGCTGTCGTGCCAAGATATACATTTTGAGGAAAATGCGTATGAAAAAAGTATATATAGCACAAGATCCTGCTGATGCTCATTTTGTAGCGGGAATACTTCAAGAATATGGTATCTCATGTGAGGTTCTCGGCGAGGATCTATGGGGTGCGCGCGGCGCATTATCTGTATCGCCAGATACTCTGCCGACCGTATGGATACGTGATGATGATAAATTCGATGAAGCCAGGAAGCTCGTTCGAAAATATGAGAACAAAACATTGAATGCTACTACCAGTGATTCCCCCTGGAAATGCCCAAACTGCGGCGAAGAAATGGAGGCGCAATATACCGACTGCTGGCAGTGCGGAACTAATCGCCCCGCGGAAACACAAACTTAAAAAGCAGGAAAAGCTAACCAATAGTCGGTAGAAAAATTAGTAAAAATTGGACCCTTGAAAAAGTTTAAATTCAGGGCTAATAGAGTCATAATCAAGTTTTTTAGCCGTGTCAGGATAGGGGGAAATTAAGTAGCCATTAATAGTTTTGACTATCCTGGATTGGCGATTTAGAATCGGTCCTGTTGGATAGGCTTAAAAACCAGAACCGTTCATAAAGCGTTAAATTCGCAGTATGGACAGGTGTGCTGGACATGCTGCGAAACATGCGAGAAAGGAGATTGACAATGAGAGCGTGGTATTTTGTATTTAGTTTGGTCCTGATTTGCGGTTTGGGATGTGCATCTCTTGATGATTTGTTCGAGCAAGAAAAGGAAGTCCCACTTTCGGAGGTGCCCCAGGAGGCGTTAGAAGCCGCACAGGGCGCGGTTGATGGTATCACCATAACCGAAGCGGAGATGGAAAAAGAAGACGGCGAAACGGTCTATGTATTCGAAGGCGAAGCAAACGGCAAAGAATATGAGATCGAAGTCACGCCGGAAGGCAAAGTTCTCGAAGTAGAAGAAGAAACTGAAGACGATGATGACGAGGATTAATCCGAATCAGCTTTGAGAAGCTTTTAAAGTTTGGGCTATATTAAGAGGCTCTAACAAAACCAAACTTGAAGAATACCGAACCGCTCCGCGGGTCTATTTCAATAGATTCCTCAGCTACGCTCGGAATGACAAGTTAGGTTTTGTTAGAGTGCCTAAGGAATATCGTTGCCTGTCGATAACCTGATTCTTTTCGTTTTATTTAAGGCCCTATAATTTCGCTCTCCCGCTGCTATCGGTATGCGCCCATACCCGCGAGAGCGGTCTTACCTATACTAATAGGGTCTCTTAATCGCGATTCGTGCAAATCCCCTGTTTTTATTGACAAAAAACAGTCAATTTGGTAGAATTTTATAGTAACTTACTCAAACTGACCTGTTCGTACTGTCATCCCTGCGAAAGCAGGGATCCAGGAACGTAACAGTTTTAGTGGATTCCCGCTTTCGCGGGAATGACAGGTTGTGTTATGTTATTATCATTGAACGATTTGCAATAAAATTCGACTCAAAACGATCAGTTTGAGTAGCTAATACAATCAATATTCTCTCGGCAGGAGGTTTTTCAGGATGAGTAAAAGAACAAATCCGGGAACATGGTTGATATTTGCGATTTTTCTCGCAATTCTCGGCAGCACAATAGCTCCGGCAACGACTATCGACGTTGACGGTGATTCCGCAGGAAATGACTTAATCGCGCCGGGCGAGGTCTGGAAATTCTTCAAAGGCACTGAGGCGCCGAGCAATCCGCCGAACGCATGGAAAGCTATCGATTTCGACGATTCGCACTGGCAGACCGGCGCCGGCGGCTTTGGCTACGGGGACAACGATGACGCTACGATCCTCAACGATATGCAGGGAAATTACGTCTCCGTATATATCCGAAAGGAATTCTCAGCTTCGTCACTGCCGGCAGACGAGGTTGTCACGCTTGAGATTGATTACGATGACGGATTCATTGCGTATCTCAATGGCCGAGAAATCGCACGAGCCAATATGCCCGAAAGCACGGCTGCGTATGACACTCAGGCGTCGGGGTCCCACGAGGCCGGGTCGCCTGAGACCTTCGTTTTAGGCACTGCAGATGAACTGTTGAATAACGGCAACAATATTCTGGCCGTCGAGGGTCATAACAGTTCTGTGAGCAGCTCGGATTTCTCACTTACACCTGCT
>DAOVMB010000038.1 GCA_030630905.1 Sedimentisphaerales bacterium | reverse complement strand
TATCTGCAAAGAAGCTACCCCGGCTTGCAGTCTGCCGTTGATGTTCAGGAAGCACGCTGGTGCGGACGTCATGCCGTTCAATACGCTATGAAGGAAGACAACGGATCAGTAGCGATAAGACGGTTGGGAAATGGAAAAGACTATTCTGTTGAGTTGTTCCGTACCGAGTTGAGCAACGTAGCTGAAAAGACAAAATCAATGCCCGACGAATTCATAAACGCCGAAGGCAATGGCATAACCGATGCCTTCGTTGAATATGCAATGCCTCTGGTTGGCGAACTGCCTAAGACCGAATATCTGGGTAATTATCCGAAAGTTTAAGTTGGCGATGGTTGCGAAGGGATTCTCGAATTCTAAATATGAGTATTAGAATTGAGCCTGGGGGCGGATACCTGAAATGATAAAGACCAAAATAATTGCTACGCTCGGCCCCTCGTGTGCAGAGACGGGAATCATCGAGGCCATGATTGATAATGGTGTCGATGTTTTCCGCCTGAACTTCTCGCACGGCACGCTTGATGAGCACACCAAATTGCTGGGAACGCTGAATACTGTTCGTTCCCGGCACAATCAAATGACTGCTGTGCTGGGCGATTTGTGCGGCCCGAAGATTCGGACCAGCCGCATCGAACCGCAAGGGCAGATGCTGTATGCCGGTGATAAAGTCAGCATTGTGCCCGGAAATCAAGCCGGCACGGCACATTGTTTCGGCACAAACTACGAACATTTCAATAAAGAAGTGGAAATCGGTCACCGCATCTTTATCGATGACGGCCAAATAACACTGAACGTGGTCGGTAGAGACGGCGAAGAGTTGGTCTGCAAAGTTATTGTTGGCGGCCCTTTGTATAGCCGAAAGGGAATCAATCTGCCTGACACCCAGACAAGGATACCATCAATCACCGAGTTTGACTGGGAATGTATTGACTGGGCGATAGAGCGGAACCTGGATTTTCTTGCGTTGAGCTTCGTACGTTCGGCCGACGAGATAAACCAGCTAAAAGAGTATATCCGCAATGCCGGGGCTGACATCAAGATAATAGCCAAAATCGAGACGCCGCAGGCATTGGCACATCTGGAGCCGATCGTTACTGCGAGTGACGCCGTATTGGTTGCCCGCGGCGACCTCGGCGTTGAGATGGACCTTGCCGAATTGCCCCTGATTCAAAAACGGATCACAAAGATGTGCCGGGATTTCGGCAAACCCGTTATCGTTGCTACGCAAATGCTCCAGAGCATGATTGAAAATCCCACCGCCACGCGTGCCGAAGTATCGGATGTCGCTAACGCTATCATGGATTATACCGATGCCGTTCTGCTTTCCGGTGAAACCGCAGTCGGTAAATACCCCGTAAAGGCGGCACAGACAATCGAGCGAATAGCAAGAGTAACCGAAGCATACCTCGATAAGCAGTACACTGTCGTACACCCCAAAAGCACAACTACAAAAGAATTGGCGCTCACCGCGGCAATGGCTCGCAGTGTCGGGCAGCTTGTCGAGGATATCGACGCTAAACTCGTTGCCGTCTGGTCGCAAAGCGGCTCATCGGCCCGCTTTCTCAGTAAAGCGCGCATTGATGTCCCCATACTTGCGCTAAGCTCCGACGAGAAATCATGCCGTCAAATGTGCCTGCATTATGGAGTCATACCATGCTTCCAACCAATCCCGAAAGACATCAGGCAGTTCACGTCCTTAGTCGATCGGATCATTATCGAGAACAACTGGGCACAGGCGGGCGATAAAATAATACTCGTAGCTGGCAAGCCGCTTGGTGCCGCGGGTACCACCAACTCCATCCACGTCCACAACATCAACGCCTGACATGGCGAAAGTCCGGCTTGTTTTACTATAGTTCCTCCTTAACGTTTATTCCGAATTTACCGGAGGGATTTTTACAAATCGCCTCCATTCTGCCTCGATAGCTTCACTGGATTTCATATCGCTGTGGATATACAGACCATAGCGAAGCTGCAAGGGCTTATCGGGCTGAATTTCTCTGGGGCCGTCGAATGTTAAAGTTGCGCCCATCCAGCCGTCGTTGCGAACGTGGAAACAGGCGGGAAAGTTCGGATTGTCCGGATGGTCGAAGAGCGTAATGCCTTCTATTTTCTCGTTTGTAATCGCACCGGAATAGTCAACCCACCTGGCTTTTTTCCAGAAAACCTCTTTCTCGTTTACCGCTCCCTCGGAGTTGCGAATTTTTCCGCCTCCGTCATTGACGCCGATGGTTTTAGCCATACGCACGCCTATCATTCCAAAGGGAGTCTTTCCGAGCGTGACAGTTCCACTTTTTGCCTTGAATTCCATATCGATTGTAAGCAGCCATTCATTGTTCGTTAGCGGAAGAACTGTTACCCGGCGTGTTTCCAGGAGCAGGACCTTGCCGTCGTTGTTGATCCACTCATTCTCCGCAACCAGGTATGCGCGCTCGTCGGCGTCCTCGAACTCCACGATGCGTTTGTGGCGAATCTTTCCTTTACCGCCGTCGCTCCAGAAATTTGTGCCGTTGACGTCATGGTGAGATATCCAGACCGAGTTATGATGGCTGTGCGATTCCGGATCATGCGGATGTCCCATGCGCGTCAGGGACCGTCCCGAAGGGCCGATGACCGGGAACAGAAACGGCCGATGCAATCCCGGCCCAAAGTGATATTGTGTCAATTCAACACCGTCCCGCTGGAACGACGCCTGATGATAAGGCATCGGTACTACCTGCATCAGCGGAACGAATTTTGGCTCTGAAGATGTGTTTGCAGCTACCCAGGTTGCCAGCAAAAGAAATACAAAAATTCTTCTATTTAGTGGAGTAATAAAAGAAGTCATTATTGACATATATCCTTTCATTCTTTGGGGCTGAAAACCGCGATTTCAGCTAAACCGATATTCTGAGTTTCCGGCTTGACGGAAGTAACGACAAACTTCAGCCATTTGACCTCTTTGGGTCCGAATGTTATTTCTTTTGCGGCCGAAGCATCGTCAGGCAACTCGCCGACGGTTATCGAGCTGCCGTCACTGAAGGTGAGGGTTCCGGCAGTAACCTGGTCGGCGTGTGTGTTGGGTCTGTCAAAAAGCCAGATACGGTTGATCGTTTGTGCTTTATTCCAGCTTAATTGCAGACTCGCCGAGGCTTTTTCGCCGTCGCTGACCCATTCGGCTGATATGTCTTCCGGGTACCCGCCGACCACTCGGTCAATTGCGGCTTCGGCGGAGTAGCCTTTGTAGGTTGATGAAGTGGTTACTTTGGCTTTCGGGGCGATATTGCTGTTGCTCTTAAGCGGGTCTTTCTGTTGCTGCCGATGGTTCTGCTTTTCTTTGTACTGCCGGTACATTGTGGGATTAAGCAATTTTACCTGTTGCAGGACAAGGCCGTAGCGGCTGCCCGGTGGTTTTGCCTTGAATCGGATGTTGTTCCAGCCCTGACTGAAGTTACCCGAATAGCACAGCCAAAGTGTCAATCCATCTTTGCTGATAAATTTAGATGGGAAATTGAGGAAATAACCCTGCTCGCCGAACTCCTTCATGTATGTAACAAGCTTCCATGCGCCTGTAATCTTATCGGATTCGAGGATGTAGGAATTCATCTTCGCGACTGTCGGCCAGCCATCGGTTATGCACATCAGGTATTTTTTGAGCGGTGCGTTATAGGTAATTGTGACGCAGCCCATATTATTGTTCCATTCCAGCAAAGGCTTGATGTCTTCGAAGTCATAGGACCAGATGGGCTTTCCGCTATCACTGTGTCCGGCGAAGTATTCATATTTTGATTCGTCGTTGATGCTTTTTATGCTGGGTTTGACTCTTGTAAGATAAATCTGGTCGCCTGATATCCAGCTAAGGTTGGCATATCGAGGCTTAGGATCGTTTTCTTCGGCACCATAACCGACCAGATAAGCTTTGCCGTCGGGCGAGTGCTCCATGTTTTTGCCGAAGTCTATGAATTTGGGTGAGCCGATTTTTAGCGGGCCCATGAATTTGGCAGGTTCGGGAAAAAGGGGTCTTGCCGGTGTGTGTGGGCTGTCGGTCCAGGTTTTGCCATAGTCGGTGGAGATGCGGAAGCCGGGGATGGGGCCTAATACCGGCCAATTCCATCTCATGCCCTCGTGCATGACGCTTCCGGCAGGGCCCAAACAATATGTGCCGTAATACCAGACGCCGTTATAAACGAGACTGCCACAGGGATAGCGGCCTTCGTAGGGGCGAGGATTGCCCTTAGTCGTACCGAGAGCCTTGATTTTGAGATTGAGAGGATCATTGCCGTACATTACGGCCTGGCCGGTGGTCGCATCGGGGCCACCGGAACCGGAGCTCATGCCGTCGGTTTGTCCATCTGTCCATGGCGAATATAAATTATCATCGGAGGCCCAGGAAGGATACCATGTGTCGGCGAGGCGATAATCGCTGTGTAGACCGGTAAATAATATCCCGACGAGTTCTTCGGATTGCTCGAAGGGAATGTCCTTGGGAGGCTCCGAAGGCCAGAGCAATGGGCCTGTCTTTTGTTGGTATTGCACTACTCTTTCACCAGCAATAGTGCCGGATAAAGCAATAGTTAGAAAGCAGGCTAACGGAATAAAACCTGTTTTTAATGCTGTGGGGACCGATATTTTCATTTTTATTTCTTCTGAAATATTTCATTTAGCTAAACAATGCTTCCACGAATGTAGCCGGGTCGAACTCTGCTATATCTTCCGGTTTTTCGCCCAAACCGATGAACTTAACCGGGATGTCGAGCTGGTCCTTGATGGCGATAACGATTCCGCCGCGTGCCGTGCCGTCAAGTTTGGCCAGGAATATGCCGGTAACGTTAATCGCTTCGGTGAATAATTTCGCCTGTGAGATTGCGTTCTGGCCTGTTGTAGCGTCGAGAACCAGCAGTACCTCATTCGGGGCGTCGGGGATCTTGCGTGCAACGACATCGCGGATTTTTGTAAGTTGCTGCATAAGGTCCTTTTGTGTATGTAATCGGCCGGCTGTGTCGAGAATCAGGATGTCCGTGCCTCTGGCGAGGGCCGCTTCGCAGGCGTCGAAGGCAACGGCCGCCGGGTCGCTGCCGCTTTGGTGTTTGACAATTTGTACGCCAATTCGCTCGGCCCAGATTGTCAATTGTTCCACAGCGGCGGCACGGAATGTGTCACAGGCGGCAACAATGACCTTTTTGTTATTTTTGTTGAATATATACGCGAGTTTGGCGATGCTCGTGGTTTTGCCGGTGCCGTTGACGCCCGCAACAAGGATAACCGTTGGGCCGGTCTGGGCCAGATGTAGCTGTCTGTCGCGGTCCGGCCAGTAGCTTCTGATGTGCTCCTTAAGAAACGGTATAATATCGTCGGTAGTGGCGATTTGCTTGTTGCGATAAGCCTCTCGCAGTTCCGAGACGAGTTTGTCTGTTGTCTCGACGCCGATATCGTCGCTGATGAGCGTTTCTTCCAGCTCATCGAGCAATTGTTCGTCAATTTTTCTGCTCAGGCTCAATACCGAAGAAAGCGAAGAGCTGATTTTGGCTCGTGTTTTTCCCAACCTGTCTTTGAAAAATCCTGCTGTTTTAGTGAAAATTCCCATCGTTGGTTGCCTTTTTATAAAGATTCATTCTAATTCACGTTAGAAGCTGCTTTTATGCTTCCAAACGGTTCCGGCTCAACTCTGATAGTATCGGTATTTGTGATAATTTCAAGTCTGCTTTCTTCTTCCCGCTTCTTTGGTGTAGGGCGGGATTCTGAAATTGGCTTTGAATTGGCTTTGTTTTTACGTTGCCCTGATCCATTAAAATTTCCATAAACCATTGATATTACTTACTTAGCGTCAATTTGGCCATTTGGCAAATTGGCTTTGTTTTGCAAAATTGGGCTTTGTTAAATCTGTTTTGAGGGCTGCTGTTCCGTATCCATGGAGTGCTTTGAGTTCCCTGCCAAAGAACGGCGATTGGCTTTGTTTTTTCGCAGTCTGAAACTGCGGAAATCGTCATATTCCTCTTGTATATAAATGTTTACATTCATTTTAGATCTGTTGAAATTGGCTTTGTTTTGCAAAATTACTTGGCCGGAGAACCACCGGATTTACTAATTATGATTTACTATTTACTATTGGCTCAGACTAATCGCAATTCTCCATTCAACATTCTACATACAACATACGACCCTTCTATTCCACTCAGGACAAGCATACGATATGCTATTTTTGTTATATATTATACGAATATAACGAATAAATGTCGAGGGAAATTTCAAAAAATCTCCGTGACTACTCTCTGAGTAATATTACGTATCTTGTATTTCGTATCTCGAAAGTTGATACGGTTGGTAGAATTTGCAATTTCCTGTTTTTGTTACAGGAAGAAAAATTTCTTTGACAAGTTTCACGGTTCTTGTTAGATTTCCGCTATCTTCCTGCACATATTTAGTATAAGATTATGTATGATTCGTGCAGGGTAAAAATAGGAATCCTCTAACATGGATGTTCTGGTGGTCAATTGCTTTTTGCATAGAACATCGAATCACAAAGGACGGCGGTGTGGCAACTCCGGAAGTTGAAGAAATATTCGATGACATACTTGAGCGTGCAAAAGCACTTGATCCTGCCAATACACGCAAGTGGTTCGAGAAATTGGCGGTTTTGCATTTCGACGGCGGCTTACTCCGAATAGGCTGTCCCGATGAGGCAACCGTTCAGTTTTTGCAGGATAATTGCAAGAACAGTTTTACCCGTTCGGCCCAACAAATAACCGGCCATCTTGTCACATTGGATTTCAGCGTTGACGCAACCGTAAGACCCAGTAGCGAAGATCGACGCTATCAGCCCAGCCTCAAACTCCATCCTGATTATACTTTCGATAATTTTGTAGTTGGCCCGAGCAACCGGCTTGCTCACGCCAGTTGTATTGCTGTAAGCCAATCGCCGGGCGATACTTACAATCCGCTATTTATCTACGGAAGCTCCGGTTTGGGAAAGACCCATCTTTTGCATGCCGTCTGTTTCGAAGCCCAGCGAAGGCTTAATAACGCAGTCATCCAATTTTTGAGTTGTGAAGATTTCGTAAACAGATTTATAAGGGCGATCGAGGAAGGAAATCTGGCCGGCTTTCAAAGCCAGTTTCGCACCGTCGATGTGCTGATAATCGACGACGTTCAGTTTCTGCGGGAACGTGAGCACAGCCAGGAGGAATTCTTCCACACTTTTAACGCCCTTTATAACAACGGCAAACAAATCATTCTTAGTGCCGATAGCCCGCCCGGCAAGATTCCTTCGCTTGAGGAGCGTCTCATCAGCAGATTCAATTGGGGCCTGGTGACCAGAATTGATCCGCCGAGCTATGAGACAAGGGTCGCTATCGTGCAGAAAAAGGCCCACGTTCGGGGCCTGAATATTTCCGATGAAATAGCCGGATACATTGCTCGAAAAGTGCAAGCGAATATAAGAGAGCTGGAAGGGGCTTTGACCAGCATTTACGCCGTAGCAACGACAACCGGCCAGGAAATTGACCTGGAACTGGCTCAGACAGCGATGGAAGGGCAAATCGAGGCAACGTTCAAACACATAAGTATTACTGATATTGCCGAGGTGGTAACGAGCCATTTTGACGTTCGCCTTACAGATTTGCAGAGCAAAAAGCGAAGCCAGAGCATTACAGAGCCGCGTCAGATTTGTATGTATCTGGCAAGGAATCTGACCAGGCACAGCCTCGAAGAAATTGGCGGCTACCTGGGAGGACGTGATCATACGACAGTGATGCACGCCTGCAACAAGATAAATCAGGCCAAGGACAACGATCCGAAAATGAACGCTCTGCTGAACGAGCTTACAAAACAAATCACGCATGCCTAACATACTTAACCGCCCGGAAATCTTCGGCCTTGTCAGGCTCAATCGAGGTGGTTTGCCGGGCCATTCAATACGTCATTCAACATATAGAGGTAATCTGAAAGCAGGCGTGTGATCAGAAACTTTTGTCTGACCGTTTCCCGTGCACACTGGCCCATTTTTTGACCTTCGCCGGGATTCTTCAACAAATATATGATTCTATCAGCGAATCCATCTATATCTTTTGGCGAAAGCAAAAACCCGCTTTTACAATCCTCGATTTGAGCAGGCAGGCCTCCCGCATTAGAGGCGACAACAGGCGTGCCCTTCCAAAGAGCTTCGGTAACAGCGAGGCAAAAACCTTCTTTTATTGATTTTTGTATAACGACACTTGATAATCTCTGGATCGAATTGACCAGGATATCGTTGTTGCCGAGAACAAACAAAACGTCCCCATTGTTTTCATACTTTTTGGCTTTCCGGTGAACCTTGCTGTACATCTGAACGCCTTCGGGGTCATCACTGGCCAGATTGTAGCAAAAGACCAATCTACAATCGACCTTCTCCTTGACTCTTACAAACACTTCCAGCACGCCCTCCGGGTCTTTCCATGGGTCGAGTCTTGAGACTTGGGTAATGATCGGCTTATCCGTTGGAATCCCGGCCTTCTTTATATATTTCAGTATGGTCTTTTCATCCAGCTCCTTGTTTTTCAGTGTCAACGGATTGATGGCCGGACACATAATTCGCTGGTCGACCGGCAGGTCGTCCTTGATATACTTTTCGCTTGATATGACAATTTGGTCATACTTGAGCAGAAAGCCCTTCAGGAAATCCCACAATTGCTGATTGGGTTTGGTCAGGTCTATATGGCATCGCCATATCCAGGGCTGTCTTTTTTTATAAGACCTTATGAGCGGAAGCGGCTGAGGATCGTGCACGATTACGCAATCATGGTGGAGATGCGTAAATTTTGAAAAATGCTCGTTGACTTGAAGATACAGGGATTTTTTCTGTTCGGATAGATTCAGTTTCGCTCCTTGCAGAGCATTGTGAAACTTCTTGGTGATATTGAAAAAATCCGGACTTCCATGGAGTATTCTCCAGCCGGTGCTTATCCCAACGTCATTCATAAGCAGCACAAGAGAATATAGAATCTCGGCAACGCCGCCACCCTGGTAAGTGGAGTTAATGTGAACGATATGCTTACCGTAGAGCCCTCTTGCTCTGTTGTAGATTTCAGCTAATGTTTCATCGGGGACGATCGTCCGGAAATCTTCGAGACGTAACATACTAACTCCTTACTAATTCTTTGAGTAATGACCTCATCTCGTTCGGGGTTTCAACGTTGAACCGTGCCTTTGAAATACTTAAGCCTACTCTTATGGAATATGTCCCATCTGGCAGAGCACTAAACATTTCTTCATCGGTATAATCATCACCTGCCGCTAGCAAAAAATCCCAATCTCGTTCTATAGTCCAAAATTCAGCGGCTCCGCCCTTGCTCACACCGACACCCCTTATTTCAAGGATTTTGTTGCCTTCAAACACGCCGACATCGAGGTTTTCGGTCAGATTCATCAGAGTACCTCTTAGTTCCTGCTCTCTGAGATAGGCAAGTTCAGGGTCCGCCCCGCGGTAGTGCCAAACCAACGAAAAATCCTTTTCCTCAACCGAAGAACCTGCGGTTCGATCCGCGTAAAGCTCGAGAATAGGCATAATTGCATCTTTCCATTCAGCTTCAACAGACTGTGTACATTGCCAGCATTCGCCTCTTTGCTTAATCCAGGCCCCGTGCTCAGCAACTAACGCTGCATCAAGACTGCCAAGCCATTTTTCCAGCGTTGATTTGTCCCGTCCGCTTATTATTACCACGCTATTCTTAGGGTCGCTCGATAGATTCTGTAGCAGGCTCATAATTTCGTCATCCGGTTTTGCTTGTGTAGGCTTGCCTTTGAAGCCGACAAGTGTGCCGTCATAATCCAGCAGTAGCAACCGTTTTCGGCTCTTGGCGTAATCACTGATTAATCTATTCTTTGCGGTTTCAGACAGCTTCCGGACGGAAAGCTCTTGCTGTGTCTCCTTGATGTCAGTCAGAGCATTTAAAAAATCACTGCTCCATCTTGAAACATTATAGCGTCTAAGCCTTTCCTGCATCAACCTATTGCGCTCTACCTGCTCTAACAGAGGCATTTCAAGGGCTTCTTTAATAGCTTGCACAATTGTTGCCTTATTGTTTGCATTGACTACCAGAGCCTCTCCTAACTCACGTGCTACACCAGTCATTTCGCTGATAATCAAAACACCTTTGCCGTCAGTCTTGGTCGCTATGAACTCTTTCGCTATCAAGTTCATTCCATCCCTCAATGGTGTTACTAAGGCCACATCAGCAACGCCGTACAGTGCTGTAAGCCTTTTGAAGGGCAGAAATCTGTAAAGATACCAGACGGGCATCCAACCTATCATTCCGTGCTCTCCGTTGATTCTTCCCACAAGCTGCTCGATCCTGTTCCTCAGCGTCTTATAGTCCTGAACGCCTGTGCGCGATGGGACAGCCACCATAATTAAAGTGACTTTTTCCTTGTATTCGGGATTTTTAGACAAGAATAAATCGAAAGCCTCCAATCGCTCTATAATACCCTTGGTGTAGTCCAGTCTGTCTATAGATATAATGATTTTACGTTTTCCGACTTTCGCAAGTATTTTATCTACTTCCTTCTTAACACCGGTGTCGTTGGTGGCCTTGGAATATTTTTCGTAATCAATCCCCATAGGAAATGCATCTATTTTAACCAGACGATTGCCGACACTTACATTGCCGAGAGTGTGCTCAAGTCCGACTATTCTGCAGACGCTGCTGAGGAAGTGTCGAACGTAGTCGTAAGTATGGAATCCTATCAGATCGGCTCCCAACAAACCGTCCAGAATCTCTTCTCGCCAGGGTAGAAGACGAAACAACTCAAACGATGGCCACGGTATGTGCAGAAAAAAGCCGATTTCAAGTTTTGGGAGTTTCTCCCTGACGAGCTTGGGAAGTAGCATTAACTGATAATCGTGTACCCAGACACGATCACCGGGTTTGGCGATCGCGATTACCTCATCGCAAAAGAACTCGTTCACCTGCTTGTATATTTTCCAGAAGTGCTCTTCATATACAGTACGCATTGGGAAGTAATGAAAAAGAGGCCAAAGCGTTTTGTTGCAGAATCCCAGATAGTACTGTTCGATTTGCTTTTTGGAGAGAAATACTGGCAGACAGTTTTTTGCGGCAAGTTTTTTTCTGATTTTGTCTTTGTCCTCGGCAGTCAGATTTTCATTTGTTATTCCCGTCCATCCCATCCAAAGGCGCTCGTAGGATTCGGGCAGTGAAGACAAACCAGTAGCAAGTCCCCCTGGGCTCGAACGGTAGTAAAACTCTCCCGTTCTTTTTGTGATACTAAACGGCAACCTGTTCGCGATGACAAGCAATCTTCCCATAATCATTCAGAAAAAGCGCAAAAAAAGGTATAATTAGTCGTGTGGGCTTAGGTTTTCTCTTCAAAAATAGCATAACCTTAAGCTAAGTATACCAGAATCGCTAATAATCGCAAGGACTAATACTCTGGAATATAGTTGCAAGAAAAAGCTGCACCCTGATGAAGCGTTTTTCTAAAGACAAGTAACTTTAAAGTGAGATTGAGTAAGATTTTTTCGGTAGCTAAAAGGGTTTT
>DAOVMB010000492.1 GCA_030630905.1 Sedimentisphaerales bacterium | reverse complement strand
ATTGCTACGCAAGACCACTGGCACGCTTTGATTGCCACTGCCGCGGCGCAGGCCGGCAAGGATATGTACTGTGAAAAGCCCACGGGAGTCGCGGTTGCCGAGGGCAAGGCAATGCGAAATGCAGTCCGTAGGTACGGACGTGTGTTCCAGACCGGCACCCAGCAGCGGTCGGAGCGTAATTTTCGGTTTGCTTGCGAGCTGGCAAGAAACGGATACGTTGGAAAAATCCACACAGTCAAGGTCGGCGCCCCCGGGCCTGCGTATAAGCGGTCATATCGTAAACCGACGACCGAAGAGCCTATCCCGGCAGGTTTTGATTACGATATGTACCTTGGTCCGGCCCCGATGAAACCTTACAACGGCGGCAGATGGGCTTTCCCTGATTGGTATCTGACCTGGGATTACTGTGCCGGCTTTATAGTGAACTGGGGCGTCCATCACCTGGACATCGCAAACTGGGGATGCCCCGCTGTCGGTGAGGAGCCGTTCGAAGTCGAGTGCAAGGGCAGCTATCGCAACGACGGTTTGACCGACAATATCAACGATTGGCATGCAGAGTTCACTTTCGCAAGCGGTCTGCGCATGATTTACACCGACACCGGTAATCCGAACAAACAAGGCTGTCAATTCGAGGGCGACAAGGGTTGGGTTCATGTCAATCGTAAGGGTATCTGGGCGGAGCCGGCTTCCTTGTTGAATGTTAGCATCAAGCCAAACGAGACACGCCTTGGCGATTCGAGAAGTCACCATGCCGACTTTATCGGTTGCGTGCAAACGAGGCGCGATTCTATCTCACCGGTCGAGGCGGGGCACAAGGCTTCTTATCTTGGCCTGGTCCCGGAGATTGCCTGCCGGTTAGGGCGGAAGCTCAAGTGGGATTCGGCTAAGGAGCAATTCATTGATGACCGCCAAGCAAACCAGATGTTGACTCGTCCGATGAGAAGCCCCTGGCATTTGTAACGTGTCGCGGGCATCTTGCCCGCGATTCGAGGGCGCTCGCACCCTCGACACGTCGGTGATCATCGCCGGCGTTCACGTGCGGTGCGAGCCCGGTCCACGAGTGATTCGAAAACTTTCTGCTGGACTTGCTCATCGAGAGTCAATTCGGGGTGCCATTGTATGCCGACAATCCACCCTCTTTGGCCGGCGGAGTCCGTCTCAATAGCCTCGATGACGTTGCCGGGGCCTGTTGCTGCGATTGTAACTTCCGGAGCAGGCTTTCCGACCGAATTGCCATGCAGGCTGACAACTTTCGCCAGATGGGTGACGCCCAGGGTCTCGGCGAGCTTACTGTCAGGATTCAGATCGACCGAGTGACCTTTCAAGGCCATGTGGATGTTTTTGACGTCCTGTTCTTTGCGAAGGTTTCGGACCGTTCCGCCCAGGGCGACGTTCAGTATCTGGCAGCCGCGGCAGATTCCGAGTATGGGCATGCCTCGCTGCCTGGCCGCACGAATCAGGGCGATTTCAAAGTCGTCGCGCAGCCGATGGACCAGCATGGTCGTATTCGGATCGCCTCCGTAAAGGTTCGGGTCAACGTCACCTCCGCCGGTTAGAAGCACCCCGTCAATTTTTTCTTTTTCCAGCAGAGCTTCTATGCCTTCCGTGCTGACAGGGACACCAGCCGCATCGGGTCGCAGCGTTATAAGGCGACCGCCGGCCGCCGTCATTACACGCTGGTAGGTTGTGTCTGTTATACCGATTCGGCCCAGAAGCGAATTGTCCAGCGAGAAGGCAATACGTGGGGCGTCTGCGGGCAAACGTGTATTTATCCAAACCGGATAGATAAGACGGAATAACACGTAGATGCCGATCAGAACGACCAGGGCGATTCCGATCCTGCTAAGCCAGCGCCGTATGCGTTTAGCCGGTGGGATTGCTTTGCCGGGATTCCTGGTTTTCTTGTCACTGCTCGTCATCGCCGGGGCCGCCTTCCCCTGTGATAAGTTCGAGGTTTACCTTTCCATGCCGAAGAAACACTGCCAGGGGATAGAGGACTCCCAACGCAGCGAAGGGATCGTCGCGTGAAAGGACATCGTAGATATTGTCTTTGTGTTCGTCGAGAAGCTGTCTGGCCTTATTGAATCGAGCCTTGGCGTCAAAGTAGTCCTTGACGCCTCGAAAGAGCTTCCTGATACCCTGTCGCTTCGAGCCTGTGCGGAATTCATCTTTTGCTTGCTCCCATGAGTCGGTGAGGGCCGCCATACCGCGTTCGTTCTCGGCGATTTCCTGCAGGGTAGCCAGAAAGGCAAGGATTGGTGTTTCTGTCCGAACATCGGTCCGAATTTCTTTTACGGGATCGATGTGACCTTTGACAGCGAGTTGGAAGAGCAGCCAGGGGTAGTCCCATCCGGATTCGACAGACTGTATCAGGCCGCCGAAGAAGCGGGGATTGACTTCTATAAGCTGCGGCTGCGTTTCCGGCGTGCCTTCCCACCTGAAGTCCAGTTCAGCAACGCCGTGCCAGCCGATTGAGCCCATCAGTTCGGCGGCGACTTTTTCCATTTCCGGGGCCTCGACGGTTTCACGCATAACGGTTGCCCCTCGTTCTGCGGGGAAGGCTCGCAGCCCGCGGTACGTCATCGATGCTACCATCTTTCCATGGTCGAAAAGTGTGGTCACGCAGTAATCGTCTCCGGGGACGGCTTGTTGAATGATCGGATAGTCTTTTTCTTTGAGTTTGAAATATTCCACGAACTCTTTAACGGTAGATTTCAACTCGTCAAGCGTCTTGACTTTTCGAATGCCGACGCCGGATGCGGATTCTCGTAATTTTACAAATGCCGGCAGCTTAACCTGCGAAGCAATCGACTCAAAGT
>DAOVMB010000339.1 GCA_030630905.1 Sedimentisphaerales bacterium | reverse complement strand
GAGAACGTTTTTGGCCGACAACGCAGGCATCGGGCTTTGCAGCCGGCCGCAATAGAGCGGGTTATTTGGATAGGCTCTAAGTATACGGATGAAAAGAAATGTATCAATCATGCAATTCTGTTAGGGATAGGCTCTGTTGATTACGAAAGCTACAGGCTGAGTTAAACTTTGGGACCGGTTCCAGTATCCACGCAAATATGTTGCTCTTCTTGTGTTTATTGCGACGTGGTATGCTGAACCTGTCGGAAAATTATTGAAATTGAGATGAAATCTTGGTACTATAGTACTTGAAGTGTGCAGGAGTGTTTCAGCGAAATGTATATGGGAAATCCCAAATTATGTAGTATAGGAAAGTGATGTCGAATTCGCTTCCAAAATCTTCAGGGCGGATGTCTGTTTCGCAATCTTGTTCACAAGATATAATAAAGCAACATTCAAGCCAAGGCTTGGAGCGGTTGCTACAAAGCTTTCTCTTTTTTATTCTTTTCTATCTGTATCTCTGGCTCTATGTGGATCTGCGACTTATGTATCATGGGGCCGGCATTATTACAAATTTCCCAGTCTTTTACAAAGGCTGGACTTTTTTTCTGCCGTTTCTATCATACCCAGGCGGACCTCTCGAATATCTCTCAGCTTTCCTTTCTCAGTTCTTCTACTATTCCTGGGTCGGAGCTCTTGTTGTAACAGTGCAAGCCTGGCTGCTCAGCGTATGTATAGACTATCTGTTGAAAGCAGCAAACTTATCGCGAATTCGCTGGATTTGCTTTATCTTACCGATTCTTCTGCTTGTTCTCTACACCCGGTATGCCTATCACTTTGCCACAACAATGGCATTATTGATTACGTTACTTATTGCATGTCTGTACTTAAAGATGACTTTATCGCGGACTACGACTTTAAGCCATTTGAGCACTTTTTTATCCCTGTCTGTAATTCTGTATTACCTTGCCGGCGGAGCATTTCTTCTTTTTGCAGTTGTCTGTGCAATTTATGAATTGATTTTCAGGTTCCGGTGGAAGATGAGTCTATTCTATTTATTATCCGCTGCTGTTGTTCCATACGTTATGGGCCTTCTTGTCTTCCACGTTAGTATTATCGATGCCTTTTGCAACTCGTTACCTTTCTCCTGGAAAATTCTTTATTATGAAACTCGGAAAAGAGAAGTGACAATCGTCTATCTACTGTATCTACTCCTACCTTTGACACTTTTTGTATTTGGTCTTTTACAGATACTCGGGAAAAGACTTTATTTTGTAAAAGACCGGACCAAAAAAAAGCACCGAGATCAATCATCTAACCTACTGTTAAAGATATTTTCCCGGTATAGACACTCACTAAAACTCAAATGGGCCGTCGAATCACTGCTTTTGCTTGCTATTGCCGGTAGCGTCGTTTTCTTTTCCCGCAATGAAAATCTTAGAACCCGGTTTAAAGTTGATTACTATGCCTACCAAAAGATGTGGCCGGAATTGCTCACGTCCGCTCAACATAATCCTGACAATCCCTTTATAGCTCACGCAGTCAATAGGGCTTTGTATCATGTCGGCCGACTCGGCTATGATATGTTTTCCTGGCCCCAGCATCCAGATTACCTGTTTCTGTCTGATAAGAAATACAAGTGGATGTACTGGCAAATCTTCAATGTTTTTTTAGACATCGGTGTTGTAAACATGGCTGAAAATGCCTTGACTGAATGTCTCGAAGGGCTCGGTAGTCGTCCCATGATTTTACAGCAATTGGCCCTGATAAATATGGTAAAGGGTAATTTAGGCTCCGCCAAAATATATCTCGGCGCGCTCAGTAAAACTCTTTTTCATGCTGAGTGGGCAAATAACTATCTTGACCGTCTGGGAACCGACCCAGACCTCTCCGGGGACAAGTACATTCAGCATCTACGCTCTTTGTGCCTGGACAAGGATTGCCCCATGTACTCCCTCTTCAAGGAGAAGACTCTTTTATGGCTCCTGGAGAAGAACAGTAAAAATCGCATGGCGTTTGAATATCTGATGGCTTATTACATGTTAAACAAGCATTTGAGCAAACTTGTCCAGAATCTTGAGCTTTTACAGGATTTCGATTATCCCGAACTACCCACACATTATGAAGAAGCAGCCCTCATCTATGTGTACCGAACAAGAAAGCCTCTCCACCTGAGCCGTTACCTACCAAGTCCTCAAAAGCGTCGACAGATTGAAGACTTTTCCCGGCTTCTCAGTAGTTACGGTGGGAACAAACAAGCTGCCTCAAAAGAACTGTCAAAAAAATTCCGAAACACTTACTTCTTCTATTTAATTTATGCGCCTTCAGGAACGAAAAGATGACTCGAACGCAAAAACCTAAAAAAGCAAAAATATATAAAAGTAAAAAAGCTAAATTTATTTATGCTCTTATAACTTGCGCCCTTATAATTTTTGTGCTGCTTTTTGTTTTCCGCGGCAACGAAGTGTCGATCACGCAATACAATGTTATTAATCAGCCTGCAAAGATTCGACCTGATTATACCGGCACCATTATCCCGCCAAACATCGCACCCCTGAACTTTATCATACAGCAGGAAGGGGCAGGCTATTTCGTGAGAATATACTCCGAAAAAGGAAATCCAATTGATATATTCAGCAAGAAACCCACGATTGTGATTCCGAAGCGAGCCTGGCATGAGCTTCTTGATTTAAACCGCGGCCGGCAGCTCAATATGGATGTCTATGTCGAATCCGGGGCTGGCGCATCATCTTCCAAAGGAGAAAATATCCGATGGACCCGCTTTCAAGCCCTCACCGCCCAGATCGCTCCTGAGGACATTGATACTTTCCTCGTATATCGAAAGATTCGACCGGGCCATGTCACCTGGAGAAATATGGGCATCTATCAGCGTAATCTTAGCAGCTTTGATGAATCAACTATATTAAATAATGGATATTTCAAGCACGGTTGTGTGAACTGCCATACTTTTTGCGGAAACCGTGCCGAAAAAATGCTCATAGGCATCCGCAGCGCAGTTTACGGTAGCTCGGCTTTGCTTCTCGAAGGTGACGAAGTACGAAAGATTGGAACAAAGTTTGGATATACATCCTGGCATCCAAGCGGACAGGTTGCCGCATTTTCCGTCAACAAAGTCAGGCAACTCTTTCATTCGGCCGCAAGCGAGGTCCGGGATGTGATGGATTTCGATTCTCTGATGGCTTACTACCTGGTCGAATCGGAAAGCGTAAAGACCACACCGGATCTTGCCAAAAAAGACCGGCTCGAAACATACCCGACCTGGTCCGCTGATGGCCGGTACTTGTACTTCTGCAGCGCGCCGGTGACGTGGTCGGACCAGACTGTCGTTCCCGAATCCTACGACCAAATAAAGTACGATCTCGTCCGTGTCAGTTACGACCTTGACCGCGACCAATGGGGCCAACTGGAATCTGTGCTTTCGGCTGAGGATACAGGTCTAAGTATACTTTTGCCACGAATCAGCCCTGATGGTCATTGGCTTTTATTCTGCATGTGCAATTACGGCTGCTTCCCGGTTTATCAGAACAGCAGCGACCTATATATAATGGACCTCGAAACAATCCAACAAACAGGCATCTCTACACACCGTCGGCTCGATATCAACAGCAACGAAAGTGAAAGCTGGCATAGCTGGTCGAGTAACAGCCGATGGATAGTATTCAGCAGTAAAAGAGGCAGCGGCGTATTCACCAGAATATATATCGCATACGTAGATAAAAGCGGCAAGGTACACAAGCCGATAAGATTGCCTCAGAAAGACCCGACGTATTATGAATCATGCCTTTGGACCTACAGCGTCCCCGAACTTGTCACTGGGCCTGTCCGAGCAACAAAAGAAAAGCTGGGCAGAGTCGTCCGCAGTTCCGAAAAAATATCCGTCAAGATACCCATTACCATGGCCACGCCCAAAGCTGGCGAGCACCCAGAATATCAGGAGCCCTGGCAGACGGAACGCGAGTAAGAGCCTATCCGGATAACCGGGTCGTTATGAGGCCGAGCGAAAAGTTCGAGGCCAAGGCGGCAGGCCAAAAATGCTCGCCAGAAGTGGTTTTCTCCACGTTGAGAACGTTTTTTCACCGACAACGCAGGCATCGGGCTTTGCAGCCGGCCGCAATAGAGCGGG
>DAOVMB010000096.1 GCA_030630905.1 Sedimentisphaerales bacterium | reverse complement strand
GTATCCTTTCGGCAAGTATTTGGGCGTTAACTTCTTTTTTGGCCGACAGCGAATCCCGGACGAAATAAATCTCCGGCACAATTGTTATATCGGCAAGCTTAAAGCTTTCCGCAAAATCATCAAGCAAAAATCTCGTTCTGCTGTACTGATGCGGCTGAAAAACACACCATATATGCTTCAACTGATACTTCTGGCGTATTGCCGAGAGTGATGCCCTGATTTCCGTCGGATGGTGGGCGTAGTCGTCGAGAACTGTGATGCCGTTGAATTGCCCCTTGAGCATTAGCCGGCGGTCAATGCCGGTAAAGCCCGGCAGCAATTTAAGTGCACGTTCAGGCTCCAGCCCGATTTTGATCGCCATAGCTATGACCGCCAGTCCATTCAGGATATTGTGCTTGCCGGGCAGCGAGATTCTCGTACCCCCCAGCAGCTTGTTGTTGTAATAAACATCGAATGCATAAAGCCCGTCGTTCAGCGCAATATTCTCGGCGTAGAAATTGCAATTCTTCTCAAGCCCGAAGGTCTCGCATTGCATATCCGCCCGAAGTTGCTTGACAATTTTTGCTACATTCGCATCCTGACCGTTGGCAATGACTGTGCCGCCGGGTTTCGTGCCGAGCGCGAATTCGCCAAACGCCTCAACTATCTCATCTTCATCCTTGTAGTAATCCAGGTGGTCCTGCTCGATATTGAGTATGCAGGCTATTGTAGGCTTGAGGTTCAGGAAGCTCCTGTCGTATTCACAGGCCTCGGCCACGAAGTGCTTGCTGTCTGCGACGCCGGAAGATGTGCCTAATTGGCCGATTCTGGCTCCTATGATAAAGTTCGTATCCATGCCGGCTTGTTTTAGCAGATGAATTAGCCATCCGCTTGTCGTGCTCTTGCCGTGAGTGCCGCTTATGGCGATACCTTCGTAGCGGCTCATCAGCTCCCCCAGCATTTCGGCGTACTTATAGACCTTGCAGCCTCTGGCTACTGCCTGCTGCAATTCGGGATTATCTTCTCTTATCGCCGCTGAGATAACAACGGCGTCGGTCTCCGGGCTGAGGTTCTCGGCGCTATGGCCGATTCTAATATCAGCTCCCTCCCGGCAAAGACTGTCGACAACCTCGCTCGGCATCTGGTCCGACCCGGCTACAACAGCCTTGTTCTTCATCAGAAGCAGCGCCAGGCCGCTCATACCGACACCGCCGGCGCCGATGAAGTGAAATCTTGCGCCCGCCAAGTCCAACATCCTGTCGGAATCAACTGCAATGTCCTTGTCGTGGCCGCTCAGGGCCGTCTGCGACTCAGATTGGATAATGCTATAACTTTCAATATCTGACTGTTTCACAGTTCACCTCGCCCGTAACAATCCAAAATGTTTACCCCCGTCTTTGACGCGAGGTCATACTGTCTCCGGGGCATTGTCAAGAAGAAGCCCAAGCTCAGGTTCTCATGCCGCAACCTACTTACTCAAACTGACCGTTTTTAAGCCGAATGATATGGTAAGTTGTTCAATGACAACACATAACCCAATTTGTCATTCCCGCGAAAGCGGGAATCCACTAAATCCGTAACGCACCTGGATCCCTGCTTTCGCAGGGATGACAGCGCGAATCGGTCAGTTTGAGTTTCTTATTATCTTTTCCTTCTCTTTCTATCGTCCTGTTTGACGATATCTCAACACTCTTTGACAGGTATTTAAATACCGTATTTGATTGTTGATAAAAAATGCCGGACAGTCAAGCTCAAAAATTAATCATCGCCTGTGAAACGCCGAATAAGATAGAGACACGATGAATATGCTATTGACCTGCTTTGGTTTTGATGGTACTTTATCGTCGGCAAAATTAAGGAAGTTGAATTATGGAATTATCCTGGCTAATGAAGTTGAGAATCGCCGCTGCGGCAACTATCGGCGTTCTGTTGATAGGTATTTTAGCCTGGCCGTTCGCAGAACCATTTAGCGCGGTCAAAGCTATGGGTTCCAGAGGTGCAGCAGTATTGGTGGTTTTAGCATTTGTTGCCGGCTTTATTGGCTATTTTGTTTCCTGGCCGTTCGGACGGGAAATCGGAATTCTTGCGGTCCCGTTCGGCCTGGCTATTTGGGCCGTACGTTCCGGCAGCATGGCCGGTCTGATACAACTCAACCCGACAGCCGCCCAGCGCCAGGCACTTGTTGCATCGCTTAGATTGGAACCGTTTTTCTGGTTGATTATTGTTGCTGCCGGCTTTGCCGGTGTGCTGTTAGGCCGGAAAATCTGTTCGAGCAAAAACCTGAAGCAGACGCAGGAGAAATCTAAATCGGGACCGGGTAAATACTTGAATGCAATTCTTGCTCTGGCCTGCTCGGGTTTCATAGCTCAATTTTGCATCAGGATAGTCGCTCAGGATGTTAGAGTGTTAGACAACACCCTTGGTTCAGTCATCGCCCAACCGGCTGTCGGTCAGGTTGTTTTTGCCGTGTTAGTCTCGTTTGGGTGTGCTGCGTTCGTCGCAAAGAAATTTTTTAATGTCAGCTATATCTGGCCCTCAATCGCCAGTGCTTTCGTAACTGCTTTTATGGCAACTGTTTACGCCAGAGAAGTGCCGTATCTGGTTCAAAACTGGCCCGCAGCTTTTTTCTCTAATTCGGTTATTTCCGTACTTCCGGTGCAGATGGTGGCTTTCGGCACATTGGGTTCGATTGCCGGCTACTGGATGGCTATTCGCTATGAATATTGGCGAAAGCATGAGATAAAGTAGTAAAACGGACCGAATCCGGAAAATTGACATATCTTTTTTCATGTCTTTTGTTTTACGTAAGTGCTTGTACTCAAAACACATATACTTCTAAAGTGTTAAATTCAGACTTAATTAACCAAAAAAAGATAAAAGTGGTTGTTTTTGGTCTCGAAATTAGCCGAAATATACTTGTGTCAAAGTTTGTTGATAGATGCGATTTTAAGCTAAGTATTTATTAAACAAGAGTATATAAATATAATTCAGGAGCAAAAGGACGAACAGTTGACTGGAATTTTCGTAATATATAATATGATAAGACCAGCCGACAAAAGGAGTTAGCAATGTTGGTTCTAAGCAGACAAAGAGATGAGTCAATTATGATCGGCGACGATGTCGAGATTATAATCGTTGATGTTCGTGGAGATAAAGTTCGTCTTGGTATAACAGCTCCAAAGAGTATACCGGTTCATCGAAGAGAAATATACGACGCAATTCAACGCGAAAAAGCCGAAAAAAAGGAGCTTCAGAAGCAGCAGGGGCAAGAGCCCCAGGCCAAGAAGGAGGAAAAATCCGGAGAACAGCAGAAGCAAGAGCCCCAGGCCAAGAAAGAGGAAAAATCCGGAGAACAGCAGGAACAAGAGACTCATCAACAGCCCTCAGAGAAATAGTAAAACACAGCAATAAATCAAACGAAAACAGTCCTTAAGTTTTTTTACGAATATCTTCCCCTTCCTATTTGAATTCGTTCCTTCCGTTTTAAAGTGCATCTCGATCATTGATTCGGCAGTGCCTATAATAACACTGGAATTCAACAGCTTTATTCCGAATTTCGAATGTCGTATTGCGTCGCGCTTAATTCGTGAGTAAAATATGATGATTGCATTGACGGTTGAGATTCGGATTCACTTGGAATGCTTGAATTCATTACAGACAGGGATATATACGAGAAGGTGATTTGCGGCCGAATTGACAAGGCCCGCAAGTTTCTCTGGATAGCAACGTCCGACTTAAAAGACCTTTACGTGGATAAGGGCGGCGGGATGGTGCCTTTTCTTGAGATCCTTTCCGATTTGATCAAAAGACAAGTTGAGATCAGACTGCTGCACGCTAAGGAGCCGGGTCCGGCTTTTCGAAGGGATTTCGATAAATACCCGAATTTGATTGCCGGCATGGAACGAATCTTGTGCCCGAGAGTTCATCTCAAAGCCGTGGTTATTGACGGGACTTTCGCCTACACAGGCAGCGCCAATCTCACCGGTGCCGGCATGGGCGCAAAGAGCGAGCACAAAAGAAACTTCGAGTCCGGCATCATTACCGACGACGAGGCAATAGTCGGAAAAGTAATGGAGCAATTCGACAATATCTGGAGAGGCACCCACTGCCCCCCATGCAAACGGAAAAAATTCTGCGCCGACTACAAAGATATCTTAGCTTAAGCGGAAACTGTGATCTTGGTTGTTGGAGAATACAGAAGGTAAGGTCGTAAATCTAATGATTATGCTTAGTAAGCCATTCATGGTAGAGGCCAAACCAGGGCATTCTCTTCAATTTTTGTGCCGGGACAATTACTACCAAGTTTGCCATCTTTGATAGCTTGTTTGATGGCACGATTTAATTCTGAATCGGTGTACAAGCTTGGGTGAGCAATTGTGGCATTTATTCGGAGCCGCGTCCAGTCTGTCTTCCCAATTTCTCTGCATGTTTCAATCACTATCTTCTTAATTTCTTCGGGTTTGATGACTTCTTTTTCAGGTTGATTCGGAAATAAGAAGCCTTCAATAAACCCGGCATTGATGAATTCTCTGCGAGCTTTAACCATAGCACGGTTCATGAGATCAACTGCGTGGTGAGAGCGCGAGCCAAACACCAAATGGTATTTAGGATACGAAGTCTCATACTTCTCACGAATTGGATAAGTAAGGACATATCTGAACCAACTATGAAGCTGACTTGCGTAACCATCTGCAAGTCTGTCAGTGCGTTCTGTTTGTGAAAGAGAATCATCAAAAGCAATTTTCTGCCAATATGTTCCACCAGCGATTTGGTTAAAACGAAGAACCTGTGGATTTTCTGGCTTGAGTTTTCCGAGTGACATCATGTGGCTTGCTGAACCCCAAACTCCACGCAAAAATCCCCAACTCATGAAGTTTATGAGAACTTCAACACTTTGGCCTGCTTGCAATTGCTCATAGACAGAACTCATCTGGTCAAAAAGCAAGTGGCTGGGTCTTATTGGATCAAGATAAACAAATACTGAATGATCTCTTGCCAAATTTGATATCTCATTGACAAATTCACTAAAATTGCCATAGCGTGTTTCTATAGGAAAGATCAAATCGCGTGTATTTCTCTCAAGTCTCTCATAAAGTTCTTTATTAGCCTCAATGAAAAGGGCAGTAACTTGATATCCTGATTTATAGAGTTTGTGAAGTTTTTCCGCTATTATCAGAGGACTTCCTAATTGATCATCATCAAATTTTCCAGGCCCAGCAAAACAATCGATAATTAAAATAGGCTTTCTTAGATTTTTTACCTTTTGTAGATAAGGTTCAAGGTAGTAATCAAGAATCAGATCCTTGTATTTTGACCAAGGTCTTTTCTCACAGAAAAAGTCCAGCACATTGTCCAATTGTGGTTTTCCTCTCATGATTAATTTTTGATTTTCTGGGTAGTTGGTTCCATTTGCGGCCATCGAGTATACTGCCATTTTTCTTCTTATTTACACCGCCCCATTGTTTGAAGAAGAAGGGGACACCTGCGGCAAGAGATTGATCGCGTATATTTGTAGCCCATTCCGGCTCCATTCGTCTTGCTTTTGGGCCGGATTCGCCGCCGACAATGACCCAGTCAATGCCTTCGAGGTCAATATTAGGAATCAGGCCCAAAAGTGGCTCGAAGGAAATAAATTTTATGGCTGCGTCTGTTTCCCTGAGGTGGTCTATGCGGAATGTACACTCAGCATTCTCAACGGTTACGCCCATCCATACGTTTCCCGGCCATGTGAGCCTGTCGTTGAGTTCGAGCAGACGCTCAGAACGTTTCGTTAGTATCTGGAATCGGTGCTGAGATGCCCGGCACATAACGTCAAAGACTTTCGAGATGAAATCGAAGGGAACATCTTTGTGAAAAAGATCGCTCATTGAATTGACAAAAATTGTCCTGGGCTGCTTCCAGCGTAATGGGATTTCAAGAGCATGTTCGTGAAGAGTAACCTGGAAACCATTGGCGTAGTTAGGACTTCCTGCAGCTTTTAAACGTAAGGCCATCCGTTCCGCGTAGCAGTTCTTGCAGCCATCGCTGATTTTTGTACATCCGGTGACAGGATTCCAGGTAGATTCAGTCCATTCAATCTTAGATTTTTGAGCCATGTTGCCTCCACAGAGAATAAATCATAAATTAAGGATACTCCTCGAAAGCGAGAAGTCAACGGATTTATGAGCCTATGATTCTATAAAGCACTTGGAGTCGGACACTTTTGAGATTGTCGGGAGGGCGGTAGAGCTTTATATTTTGTTCTATAGCAGGTTGGGCGTGGCGAAAAATATTGACAAGAATGTTGTATTTTGATGGTAGAGACGCTATAATGTGCCGATAGTGATTTTTTGAGAAGTTTTGATGGGCAGTCTGGTTCGGCTGCCCTTAAATTTGGGCACAAGATATTGAGGAGCTTATAGTTATGGGCTGTAATCTTGCGATAGCAGGAGTGACCGGCGCGGTCGGTCAGGAATTTCTAAGAATTCTCGAAGAGCGGGATTTTCCGTTCGATTCTTTGAAGATGCTTGCGAGCAGTCGGTCGGCCGGCAAGAAAATCGAATTTAAGGGTAAAACTTACATCGTTGAAGAATTGACGAAGAATAGTTTCAGCCGGATTGATATCGCGTTATTCAGTGCCGGAGCGTCTCGGAGCAAAGAATTTGCCCCGGCTGCGGTCGAGGCTGGTGTAGTTGTAGTGGATAACTCTTCGGCCTATCGAATGGATACGGAAATTCCGCTGGTAATCCCGGAAATCAATCCACAGGCAATCGCAGAGAATAAGGGTATCATTGCGAATCCGAACTGTTCGACGATTATCGGGATTGTGCCGGTCTGGCCGCTGCATAAGGCAAACACTGTCAAGCGAATGGTCGTTAGCACTTACCAGGCCGCCAGCGGGGCGGGGCACTCGGCAATGGTCGAGCTTGAGGAGCAGACGCGTGAAATTCTTGCCGGGAAAGAGCCGACGTGCAAGGTGTTCCCGTATCAGATAGCGTTTAACGTCTTCAGCCATAATTCTGATCTCGGGCCGAACGGATATAATCAGGAAGAGGTCAAAATGGTTAACGAGACCAGGAAGATATTCGACTGTCCCGAGATTGCAGTGACCTGTACGTGCATTCGTATTCCCGTGTTCCGGGCGCACTGCGAGAGCATTAACCTGGAGTTTGCCGATCCGATTACGCCGGACCAGGTAAGAGGCCTTTTGAGCACCGCTATGGGCGTGACAGTATTGGACGACCGCGAGCATAACCGCTTCCCGATGCCAATTGACGCTTCCGGCAAAGATGATATTCTGGTCGGGCGGATCCGCCAGGATGAATCAATCCCCGAGAACCGTGGCATCAATATCTGGGTGGCCGGCGACCAGTTGCGAAAAGGCGCGGCATTGAACGCTGTTCAAATCGCTGAAAATTTGCTTTAATAGCCGGCATGGCTATTCGCAAGATAAAACTCACCGTGCAGTATGATGGCAGCCGGTACCACGGCTGGCAAATACAACCGGACAGGAAAACCATCCAGGGTGAGCTTGTCGAGGCCCTCTCGAATCTCGTCGGAGTCAGAACTTACGTCCACGGCGCCAGCCGGACCGATGCCGGCGTTAGCGCCCTGGGACAGGTCGGTCTGTTCGAAATCGATTCGCCCATCCCCACGGAGAGTTTCCCCGATGCAATCAACGATCGGCTCCCTCCCGATATTGTGGTGACATCCGCCGAAGAAACACCACGCCGATTCGATCTGTTCGGCAGTGTTAAG
>DAOVMB010000303.1 GCA_030630905.1 Sedimentisphaerales bacterium | reverse complement strand
CCTTAGTGAGTAAACACAATAGTATTGGAAAGGCCTGTCCCAAGCCCTTCGGCAGCGCTCAGGGTAATCCCCTTCGAAGCGTCAATGTCTCGGCGACCTTTGCCTGCCTTGGCGCACTTATCTTCTGGTCGTTGGGGCCTATTTTTATAAAGTATCTGGCCGGGTATTTGGATTCATGGACGCAGAACCTGCTGCGCTATTCGGTTGCCTGCCTTTTCTGGCTGCCGTTTCTCGTTCTTTCCATCAGAACGAAACGTCTCGATCACAGGGTTTGGCGCAAGGCTCTGATTCCGGGCATAGCGAATATCCTGATGCAAAGCTTATGGGCAGCGGCGTTTTACTATATCGGCCCGGCCTTTATGGTGCTGCAAACGAAAACGAACATCATCTGGATCACAGGTTTTTCGTTCATCTTCTTCTCGGAGGAACGGGCCCTAGTCAGAAGCAAACGCTTCTGGATCGGACTGACGCTTTCGGTGGTCGGACTGATTGGGGTGATGTACCACGAAGTGGACCTTGCGGAAACAAGAATAATTACCGGCATCATTATCGCCCAGGCCGCGGCTTTTATGTGGGGCGTTTATACGTTATCGGTAAAAATCGCCTTCAGGGACATAGACTCTCGCAGCGGATTTTCCGTAATCAGCATTTATACCGTTGCGGGTCTTGCCGTAGCTGCGCTTTTGTTCGGCAAGGTGGAGACAGCGGTTCAAATGGGCGCCTGGCAGTGGGCATGTGTCGTGATCTCCGGGATTACAGCGATCGCATTGGCCCATACGCTGTACTACGTCGCCATGAGAAGAATAGGGGCGACGATCCCAGCGCTGGTCATCCTGGCCCAGCCGTTTATCGTCCTCGCGATTTCCTATGTGGTCTTCGGAGAATCGATGAATATTTTCCAATTGCTTTTCGGGGTCGTTTTATTAATAGGCTCGGCACTTGCAATATGGGCCCAGCAACACTTAAAGCGTAACGGACGGCCCCAGCCCCGTGGCAATTCGATGAAGTGTCAAAGTAGTAGGGGCGGTTCGCGAACCGCCCGTACGCTATAAGGGAATTTATGTAGAAGGAGTTAGCATGAACAAGTTATCAGGAATAATAATTATGACACAAATTACATTTTTAGCATTCTCTCAAACCCCGGCGTTATCCCAGAGTCGCGAAAGATCAGAAATTGCCGCCGAGCACAAATGGAAGCTGGAAGATCTCTATCCTTCTGACCAGGCATGGAATACAGCCAAGCAGGAAATTGTCGCCCAATTCGATGAAGTGACGAAGTATCAAGGCAAATTGGCCGGTTCCGCATCCGCATTGCTGGCGTGTTTGGAATTCGACAGCCGGATTTCCAGGGAATTCGGGCGGTTATATTGCTACGCCTCCATGAAATCCGATGAGGACACAGGCGACTCGAAGTATCTGGGACTCAAGCAGGAGATGCAGCAGCTCGGCACCGACTACAGTTCCAAGGCGGCATTTATCACGCCGGAAATTGCCAAGCTTGATAAACAACAAATCGACGCTTTCATGGAGCAAGAACCGGATCTTAAAGTCTACAAGATGGCTTTGTATGATGTCCTGCGAATGAAGGCTCACACTTTGTCGGAGAGCGAGGAAAAGATTCTCGCCGAAGCGGGTTTGCTGGCCGGCGGCCCATCCTCGATTTATACGGTCTTCAGCAACGCGGAATTACCATATCCCGAAATCAAATTAAGTGACGGCACGATGGCCAAGCTGACCAAAGCCGGCTACAGCCGTTACCGGGCAGTGCAGAATCGAAACGACCGAGAGGCCGTGTTCGATGCGTTCTGGGGCGCGTTGGACAAGTTCAAAGCAACTTTCGGCACACAGCTTTATGCGAATGTGAAGAAGAATATGTTTTACGCCCGAACGCGCAATTACAAATCTTCGCTTCAGAATGCTCTGGACAAGAACAACATTCCGACGGAAGTCTATATGGCTCTTATCGAAAATGTCACCAATAATCTCGACTCGTTCCATCGCTACCTGAAATTGAAAAAACGAATGTTGGGCGTAGAGACACTGAAATACTCGGACGTATATGCGCCGGTTGTCAAAGGGGTCGATTTGGAATACACGTATGAAGAAGCAAAGAAACTGGTACTCGACGCCATGGAGCCGCTGGGCGCCGATTACTGCCGTGTTGTCGCTGAAGCGTTCGAGAAGCGATGGATCGATGTTTATCCCTCGCCGGGCAAACGCTCGGGCGCATATTCCAACGGCGGCGCGTACGATGTTCATCCTTACATCCTTTTGAACTACAACGACCAATACGAAGATGTTAGTACGTTAGCTCACGAATTGGGCCATACGATGCACAGTTATTACTCCAACAAGAATCAGCCGTATCCGACCGCCGATTATCCGATCTTTGTCGCAGAGGTGGCCTCCACTTTCAACGAGGCTCTTCTTATTGACAAAATGCTCAAAGAAATCGACAATGACGACACCCGGCTGTCTCTGCTGATGAATTACTTAGATGGAATCAAGGGAACGGTTTTCAGGCAGACTCAATTTGCCGAATTCGAGCTGCGTATGCACGAAAAGGCCGAACGCGGCGAGCCGCTGACAGGGGACGCCCTTACCGAACTTTACGGCGACATTCTAAAAAGATATTACGGGCACGATAAGGGTATTTGCCATATCGACGAGCTGTACACGGTCGAATGGGCGTACATTCCGCATTTTTATTATGACTTTTACGTCTATCAGTACTCGACATCCTTTACTGCATCCACGGCAATGGCGGAACAGGTATTAGGCGAAGAGAAAGGCGCGGTCAAAAATTTTATCGAATTCATTTCAGCAGGAGGATCCGATTATCCGATCGACCTTCTGAAAAAAGCAGGCGTGGATATGACCGGCGCCGAACCATTCAACAAGACGATGATTGCAATGAATCGTACGATGGATGAAATTGAGGCAATTCTGGCAAAAAAAGCGGCCAGTAAACAGTAGCGATATTAAACGGACGGCGTGTAGGATAAAACATGAACTCTGATTCTTTTATCAAGACAGAGGATTTGACCAGGATCTACTCGTCCGGCACGATTCAGGTTGTAGCCCTCAAGGATGTGAGTCTGTCGTTCGATCAGGGTCAGTTCTTCGGAGTCACCGGGGCTTCCGGTTCGGGTAAATCCACCTTGATGAATCTTTTGGCCGGGCTGGATCGGCCTTCTTCAGGTAGTATCAGAGTCCAGGGCAAACTAATCTCCGAATTAGACAAGGACGAGCTGGCCCTTTACCGGCGTCACCAGGTCGGCATGATCTTCCAGTCGTTCAATCTTGTATCTTCATACACCGCTCTGGAGAATGTCGCTTTTCCGTTACTTTTTGCCGGCGTGGCCAAAAAAGAACGGGCCAAACGAGCGGAACAGATGCTGGAGAAAGTCGGGCTCTATCCCCGGAAAGATCATCGCCCACCCGAGCTTTCCGGCGGCGAACAGCAGAGGGTAGCAATTGCCCGGGCGCTCATCAATCAACCGAAAATCCTGCTTGCCGACGAACCAACCGGAAACCTCGACAGCAAAACATCGAGCCGGATCGTACAGACACTTTCAGAGTTGAATAAAAAGCAGGGCTTAACCGTAATCATGATATCCCACGAAGAGTCTTTGCTGGATGAATTCGCCGATGACGTCATTCACCTTCGGGACGGTAAAGTTATTCAAGAGGAGAGAATCAGGTAAAAAACTATGAGAATCTCCGACTATATTGAACAATCTTTTTCCAACCTGTGGAAGAAGAAGCTGCGCACTGTTCTGACTATTTTCGGAGTCATGATCGGTATCGGAGCACTTGTTTCGATGTTTTCTTTCGGCCAGGGAATCCAGGATAATATCACAAAGACATTCAATGAACTGCAGCTTTTCAATTATGTAAGTGTCTACCCTCGCTCCGAACGCAATCAGCCCATCCCGTCCTCTGAGCAGCCCAACGCACTCCAACAGGCCGGCCCGCAGACGCAGGTCCTGAATGATGCATTCATCCGGGATGTTATCGAAATCGAAGGTGTGGAATCGGCCTTTCCCGAGGTCCGTTTTCCCGCCATGATTCGATTCAATGAACAAGAGAAGTTCAGTCTCGTCCAGGTCCTGCCGGCAGATGTCTGTCAATCAGGCCTTATGAAACTACGAGCAGGCAGGCCCTACTCGCCCGCGGACTCGAATGCTCTAATAATCAGCGATTCGCTGCTGCGCCGTATGAAAGTTAGAGAGCCGGAGACCGTCATCGGGCAGGAAATCGAAATCTCGACATTGACGGTCGATTTGAGCCTTTCCAATATTCCCAACATTATATCCTTCCTCAGGGGAAAAGCGCTGCCCTTTTCCAGACAGAGCTATCAGTTCACTATTGTCGGTATTACCGAAAAAATGGG
>DAOVMB010000274.1 GCA_030630905.1 Sedimentisphaerales bacterium | reverse complement strand
TATTCGGCGGAACAAAAACGGCAGAAACAAACCAAGAGTCGTGGCGACCATGATCGCCGAGAACATCGCCGTGCCGAATGCAAAGATAAGCCGCCCCAGTGAGACCGCATTTTCCGGCGCCCTGGAGCAAATCAAAATAGCACAGGCGATGCCGCCCAACACTCCACAGCTTAATGCCACAAGAAGCGCAATTCGCACTTCTCGCGTAAAGACCTGGCCGAATCTTAACGCCGCCAGGTGACCTGTTGCCAATCCCGATACGACGATGGCGGAGGTTTGAAGTCCTGCGTTGCCGCTAATGGCCTGGATCATCGGCGCAAATGCCGCTACGGCTACGAAGACCTCTAAGTGGTGAGTCTTGAAGAAAATCATCACCGTGGCCGTGACAGCCGTGCCTATCAGGCAGGGCAGAAGCCAGGTCATTCTCACGCGGGCCGCATGGAATACCGATACGTTGTCCAGCTCGTCGGGATCGGTGCCGGCCATGGTATATAAGTCTTCGGCTGCTTCTTCCTCAGCGACTTCGATAACACGGTCGGCAGTGATTCTGCCGACAAGTTTGTGGTTAGCGTCGAGAACAGGCACAACGATAAGGTCGTTCTTGCTGAATATATTTCTGACTTCTTCCTGGTCTGTATTGACATTGACATAAATCGTGTCGGGATCGATTAGTTCGCCGATCTTCGTGCTTTCGGGGCGGGTCAGCAGAAATCGCAGACGGACATCGCCGAGAAATCGCCCGATTTTATTCACAACATAAACAGAGAAGAAGTCCTCGTCGATCTCGGCAGCGCGGATTTTGTTCACGGCCTCACCAACGGTGGCGTCCTCGGACACACTGATGACAATCGGGTCCATAATCCCGCCGGCCGAGTCTTCGGAGTAACTCATCAACTCCTTGATCTCCGCTGATTCGCTCGGCGAGATATTTTCGAGCAGACCTGCCCTTTCTTCTTCGGACAACTCGGAAAGAATATCAGCGGCATCGTCCGGGTCAAGCTCGGAAACAAGACTGGTCAGTTCATCATCTTTGAGCAGTTCGAACAATTCGGCCCTGGTCGCCTCATCTACCTTTTCCAGCACTTCGGCAGACGTCGGCTTGTTCATAACGTCGAAGATAGCACGTCTTTCCTCGTTATCTACAAGCTCGACGATTTCGGCTATAACACTGCTTCGCTGGTCAATCAGCAGTTCACGCAGGGCCGACGTGTCCCCTGACTCAAGCAAATGCTCAATTTGTTGCAGCAATTGTTTCTGTTTGTCCGCCATAGATATACTCATACTCAAGCAAAGAGCCAAATTCACCCGCCTGCGGGACAAAATAACTAAATTTCATCTGCCAGGCAACAATTTTATAGATTTGCGGCCAAACTTATAATAAGAGGCAAAATATTCTTGGCTTTTGGGCTGCTTTAGTGTAAAATATATGTTGAAGTGCTCGTTGGAGTTTCATAAAGAAAAAGGCATGGCTTATAGTTCTATATGAGGGCGATACGATGAAAAGGTTTTTTTATGGGATATTGGGAATTTGGGCAGTTGTTGCCTGTGTGTGCCTGGCTGCACCTGAGCCGGCTATTGTGCCCGCTCCGGGACAATGGACCTTAGATATGGAATTTACTCATCCCCAGCAAATAGCTTTGCCGCGAGGTTCCGATAAAAAGCCCATGCAGTTCTGGTATACGATTATTACGCTGACCAACAACACGGGTAATGACGTTGATTTCTACCCAAAGTGCGACCTCATGACGGATAGCTTTCAGATTATACCGGCAGGCAAATTTGTATCATCAATGCTTTTTAATCAAATAAAAAGGCGTCATAGGAGCAAGTACCCGTTTCTTGAACCTTTGGATAATGCCGGCGCTAAGATACTTCAGGGTGAGGATAATACGAAAGATATCGCCGTTATCTGGCCGGATTTTGATACCCAAGCCAAGAGTTTACAGCTATTTATAACAGGTCTGAGTAATGAGACGGCTGCGGTTGACCATCCGGCGTCAAAAGACGAGAGGGGTGAGCCTCTCAAAGTTTTCCTGAGAAAAACTCTCGAATTAAGTTACTCCCTCAGGGGCGATCAAGCCTTAAGGGCAAATGCCAGCTTTGCTTATCAGGGAAAACGCTGGATTATGAGGTAGTATTGCATTTCAAATCTGGCGGGAAGAAACAACTCCAAGGCAGTTGAGCCTTTTGTATAAGCAAATGATCAAGAATGCGACTTCTTTTATACATGTATTCTCTAATGTAATTAGCTCAAAAATGGATCCAACAACAGCAGTCCGAATAACTAAATGTCCAAATGATAATTTATTTGCCAAAAAGGTTTTAGTGTCGTATAATAAAATAGATATTAGTTAGAATCAGTGGTAGGATAAACCTGATGGGAAAAATGGAAACAGCACAAAAGATGCCTCCAATAGAGCAGCTAAGGGGCAGAACACTCGGTAGAATACTTATCAAAATGGGTATTCTGAACAGAGACAAGGTTCATGAATGCCTGAAGATTCAGGGTCAGCGGCCGGAAAAGGTGCAGATAGGACAGATTTTCCTCGAATTAGGTCTTGTCGATGAGGGTCAGCTACAGATAGCCTTGGCGGCCCAACGCGGAATGGAGTATGTGAGTCTGGATGGTATCGATGTCCCTGCCGATGTAGTCGAGAAGGTGCCGGCGCAAATGGCAAAGACGTACCACATCGTCCCAATCGAATACAATCAAGGGCTAAATGAATTGATAGTTGTCCTTGACAATCCTGAAAATTTCAGAGCTACCGACGATTTGAGCACACTCATGGGTTTTAAGGTTACAGCGAAGATAACCGACTCGGATGCGCTGGAAAAGACCCTGGCTAAATATTATGAGACACAGCAAGACAACAATATCAACGAGTTAATCGATGAAATACAGGGCGACACATTTCTTGCGGAATTTGACGGCAGGGACCAGAGTATCGATCTGGATGAGTTGAAGGAGCTGTCCGAGTCCAATCCGGTTAAAAAACTACTGAACCTGGTTTTGCTGCAGGCGATTCGAGACAAGGCATCGGACATTCATTTCGAGCCGTTTGAAGATGAATACAAGATGCGTTACCGTATAGACGGCGTGCTTTATGAAATGGTGCCTCCGCCGAAATATATTGCTGCGGCGTTAAGCTCGCGTATTAAGGTTATGGCGGACCTGGATATCGCTGAGCGGCGTCTGCCGCAGGATGGCCGAATCTCACTGACCGTTCAGGGCAATCCGGTCGATTTGCGTGTTAGTGTTCTGCCGACAATGTTCGGCGAAAGTGTTGTATTGCGTGTTCTGGATAGAAGCCAGGCAATGTTTGATTTGGGGGCACTTGGATTAAAGCCGGACGACCAGGAAATAATCCGCAAACTTATACACAAACCTAACGGTATTATCATTGTTACCGGCCCAACCGGATGCGGCAAAACTACCACCCTTTACTCAGCCTTAAATGAACTTAATGATATTGGGACGAAGATAATCACTACTGAGGACCCGATAGAATATGACATTGACGGCATTGTTCAGGTTCAAATGAAACCGGCTATTGGCTTGGTATTCGCAAGGTGCCTTCGGTCAATTCTGCGTCAGGACCCTGATATTATATTAGTCGGCGAGATTCGTGACCTTGAAACAGCGGAGATTTCTGCCCAGGCCTCTCTGACAGGACACATTGTGTTTACGACCCTGCACACAACCGATGCCCCAAGTTCGATAGCACGACTTTTAGATTTGGGGATTGAGCCGTTTCTTCTTACCGCTACTATTGAAGGCATCGTCTCACAGCGATTGGTAAGAAGAATATGTGAAAACTGCAAGACGGCGTTTGAGCCAAGTGAAGCTCAATTAACGGAGTTACAACTTACGTACGATGATATTAAAGATAAGAAGTTTTATTATGGCCGAGGTTGTAGCAAGTGTAACGGTACCGGTTATCGAGGTCGAATAGGTATTTTTGAGATCATGGTCTTCAATGATGAAATACGAGACTTAATTATGGAACAGGCCTCGACAAATGTTTTACGTGCGGCCAGCCAAAAAGCCGGCATGAGACTGCTGCGTGATAACGGTTTGGTTGCAATCTACGACGGTATCACTACCATAGACGAGATTGTAAAAGAGACAATAATGTAGGGTGTGTAAGGGAGAATTGATTCATTATTAATTGGAACTTAAAAGCCAATCACCAATACAAAGGAGTTATTTAAGATGCCTGTTTTTCAATATTCGGCGCTGGACGCACAGGGCGTGGAAGTAAAAGACGAAATTGAAGCCCTCAGCCAGAAAGAAGCGATAAGCAAAATACGAAACATGGGATATTTTCCCACTAAGGTTCGTGCGAGCGGAGCGGCGAAAAAAGCTGGAGCAAGAGTCGGTGCAAAACCTAAGAAAAGGCGTGGCGCCGGCGGTAAGGTCAAAGTTAAAAACGTTACTCAGTTCGCAAGACAACTTTCGACGCTCCAGGACGCGGGCCTGCCAATTCTACGGTCACTGAGGATTCTGGAAGAGCAGCAAAAGGCAGGTACATTCAAGAAAGTCATTGGCTACGTTGCCGATGACATCGAAGGCGGCTCGACTCTTTCGGAGGC
>DAOVMB010000062.1 GCA_030630905.1 Sedimentisphaerales bacterium | reverse complement strand
TGACTCCGACAGATTTCGCATCATGATGGAAAAAGTCCTTCCGGTTGACATGCACGAAGTCAGAGATGTAGAGACCATCCTTGGGATAACTTCGGATATGAGCAAAGAGAAGGTTCGAAAACACCTGAATAAGGAATACAGCAAGTGGAACTCGCGAGTAACAAATGCTGATCCCGGTATTCAAACTCAGGCCGACCAGATGCTCAAGCTGATTGCTGAGGCAAGGAGCCAATACACAACCGATGCTCTTGTTCCGTAAGAAGATAATACAGCGGCGCTTTATTAATATTCCTCAAATTCAAATCCCTATCCATCATCTTATACACCGGCATAAAGCCTGTAGAATCTGGAAGCCCTGTTGCGTATGCCTGGCTGATACGTTATCATACCCGCTATGAAAAATGCCAATAGAATTGTTTTAGCGATTGTTGTCATTGTTGCTGTGTGTGTACTTTTTGCAGTGTTAATCATCAACCGACCCGAATCCGGCGAAAAGCAGGCGGTCACGGAATCTCCCAAGCCAAAAGTCACAGTTGACGACCGAAGCAGTTGGCCTATGTTCAGGGGCGAACACAGTCTTTTAGGCAGGGCATCGGGAACACTGCCTGATTCGCTCGCCGCCGTTTGGAAATTCAAAACGAATGATTCTATTAAATCTTCGCCGGCCATCGTTGACGACCTCGTTTTCGTAGGTTCATCGGATGATAATATTTATGCGATTGACCTGGAAAGCGGACAACAGGTCTGGACATACGAAACCACCGATGCAATTGAGGCATCACCTTGTGTAGTCGAAGGATTTGTTTTCATTGGCTCACTGGATGGTTTTCTGTATGCTCTTGACGCAAAAGACGGCTCACTCAAGTGGAAATACCAGACGGATGGACAGATTCTCGGGGCTGCTAACTGGACACGCAGCCCGGACGGTCGGATATGGATACTTGTGGGCAGCTACGATAATAAACTGCATTGTGTCGATTCTACAAACGGCAAAGTCGTCTGGACGTACGAAACGGATAACTATATAAACGGCTCACCTGCGGTCAGTGATCGGAAGGCCGTGTTCGGAGGCTGCGACGCATTGATTCACGTCGTGTCACTAATTGACGGCAGCAGGGTGGCACAAATTGACAGTGGTTCCTACATCGCGGCTTCCGCGGCATTTCTCGATGGAGAAGTCTATGTTGGCAACTATGATAATATCTTTATGAAAGCCGATATTGCCGCCGGAAAAGTTGTTTGGCAATATGCAGGAAGCGATGCTCCATTCTTTTCTTCGCCCGCCGTCGGCGAAAATGTAGTTGTCTTCGGAGGGCGCGACGAAAGAGTGCATTGTGTTGGCCGTGATGATGGCAAGGTCGTATGGACATTCCAAACACGGGGCGAGGTCGACAGTTCGCCGGTGATTTGCGGCGACAAAGTGGTTGTAGGTTCGGAAGACGGCCGTCTTTACATGATACGACTGTCGGATGGAAGCGGCGTCTGGTCCTACGAGATAGGCCAGCCAATCACTTCTTCGCCGGCCGTGGCCAGGGGAATGGTTGTTGTCGGCTGTGACGACGGCTATGTTTATGCCTTCGGTGCTATTCAATAGAATCTTCCGAGCAATAACTTTGAAAGCACATTGAAACTCAAGTTAAGGGGAGTCAAAGAAGTGGCACTCAAAACATGGATTCTCTTAGTAGCGGCATTTGTTGCTGTAATTGTCCCTGGGTTTTCAGAAGTATCTGCGCGTGAAATTCACGTGGCAAAAACGGGCAGCGACTCAGCTTCCGGCAGTCAGGCCAGTCCATTTCTGACCATTAACAAAGCTGCTTCCATCGCCCAGCCGGGAGATACCGTGACGGTTCAAGCCGGCACGTATCGCGAATGGATCAAACCGCCCCGGGGCGGCACAGACGATAGCAAACGCATCACATATAGTGCTGCAACGGGCGAGAAGGTTTTCATAAAAGGTTCCGAACGTATCACCTCCTGGGCTCATAAAAGCAGAGGAGTCTGGAAAGTTGAGCTACCAAACTCGTTTTTCGGTGATTACAATCCCTACGCCCTGAACGTCTCCGGAAGCTGGCTGAATTACGGCAAGTGGTATCATCGTGGGGATGTCTATCTCAATGGTGAAGCGTTTTACGAAAAACAGACAGCCGAAGAAGTAAACAGGGCCGAGCAAATCTGGCATTGCCAAGCGGATGAAGAAATTACGATTATCCGTGCGAACTTCGGCAAGACCAATCCGAACACGGAGCTGGCTGAGATTAACGTTCGCGAAAGCATATTCATGCCACAAACCACAGGCCTGAAATACATCACCGTCGATAGCTTTCATTTCATGCACGCAGCCGCTAACTGGGCGCCGCCGGTGTTGGAACTGCAAACGGGCGCTGTCGGCACGCGGATGGGAAAGCACTGGATCATCCAGAATTGTACGATCACCAACGCCCGTTGTGTCGGCATCATCCTGGGGCATGCTCCGGGAGTGGATTACAGCGATATCGATGCCTTCGGGGACCACATTATCCGCAACAATATCATCCGACGCTGTGGGCAGGCGGGTATCGCCGGCCAAAAAGGAGCGACCCGAAGCCTCATATCGGGTAATTTCATCGAGGATACCAACTATCGTAAAGAATTCGGCGGCTGGGAAACAGCGGCAATTAAGTTTCATAACAGCGTGGATACCGTAATCAGCGGCAATCTGATCCGCGGCGTTTTTCGACAAGAGCAGGGTGCTTTTGGAATTTGGATCGACTATGCCAACCAGGGAACCAGGATCACGGGCAACGTCATTTACAATACGCAAGCCGCTACCGTTTTTCTGGAAATGAATCACGGTCCCACCCTGGTCGACAACAACATTCTCATCGGAGAAAATGTTCGTAGTAATTCCGAAGCTACGGTCTTTGCCCACAATCTGTTTGTCGATTGCGGTTACCAATATAACCCGGACACGAAACGCCGCTCCGCATATTACACTCCACATACGACGAAATCGGTCGGGACTAAAACCGGTACTGCGCAGGATGAAAAGTGGTTCAATAATATATTTATCCGGCAAGGTCTTGATGATGTCAAAGACGCTCCGGGCTGCACTTCAGATTACAATATTTTTTCAGAGGGAGCGGGGAAGAGTTCCTTTGGTGAGGAGCACAGTATCGTTGATCCGTTTGTGACAGGATTCACCCATGAGAGTTATCCCTTGGGTGTAACGATCAAATTTTCTCTGAATGACTCAGCTTCCCATCTGAAAGGACCGTGGGTCGATGCCGAGCTGGTCGGTGTCTTTTCAACGGTCGGGCAAACCATCGAAGACCGTTCCGGCAATCCCATCAGAGTGGATACCGACATCAACGGCAAAACGTTTGCAGATCCCATCGCCGGACCGCTGGTAAATATTCAACAGGGAAAAAATACGTTTGAATGGATGTATCATAATGCTGAATAAACATTTCTTTGTCGGCATGATTTGTTATAATGCCTCGGCATGAGAATTATTCAAATTACACCAAGTGCGGGAGACAGCTTCTATTGCGAGAACTGTTTGCGTGACGCCGCCCTGGCCAAAGCGATAATAAAGCTGGGGCATGAAGGCCTGACGATTCCTCTTTACATACCGCTGCCGAGCGAGCAAAACGGTTCGGCCGGCATCTCTCCCATTTTTTACGGCGGCCTCAATGTGTACCTCCAGCAGAAATCGGCTTTCTTCCGCGGGACTCCCCGCTGGCTTGACCGCCTGTTTGATTCGCCGAGGCTTTTGAATTGGATCGGCCGCATGGCGGGGATGACAAGTACAAGAGATCTGGGAGAGACAACGATCTCAATGTTGCGCGGCGAAAAGGGCCGGCAGATAAAAGAGCTGGACAGGCTTGTCGAATGGCTGGATACGCAGGAGAATCGACCTGACATCATTTGCCTGTCCAATGTTCTCCTGGCCGGACTCGCCAGATCCATCAAGCAGAATCTTGGCGTGCCCGTGGTGTGTCTTCTACAGGATGAAGACGGATTTTTGGATGGACTGGTATCGCCTTATTCACAGCAGGCATGGCAGATACTCGCGGAACGAGTGGACGACATCGATGCGTTTATCGGTGTAAGCAAATACTATACCCATACAATGCAGCAGCGGCTGAGGCTTGGCCCGAATCGAACTCATGTCGTATATACCGGGATTTCGCTGGATGGATATGAATCTCACGGTACCCGGCCGGAAGTTCCCACTATTGGATATCTTTCTCGAATGTGTCCTGACAAGGGATTAGATACACTCGTGGATGCTTTTCTCAAATTGAAGAAAAATGAAAAATTGAGAGAGGCAAAACTGCGTGTCGCAGGCGGCAAGAGATCCGACGATGAAGCATTTTTGAAGAAGATTCGACAAAAGTTGCGCTCCCGTGGCGTAATTGACGACGTCGAGTTTCTGCCGGATTTCGACCGCGAAGCCAGAATTGTATTTCTGAGGAGCCTTTCGGTACTTTCAGTGCCGGAAAAACAGCCGGTCGCTTACGGTCTATATGTGCTCGAAGCCCTTGCGGCGGGTGTGCCGGTAGTCGAGCCGGCAAGCGGCGTGTTTCCGGAATTGTTAGAAATAACCGGAGGGGGGCTGCTGTTTGAGCCAAATAACGTCGAGGCCCTGGCGGACGCCCTCGGCTCTCTATTACTTGATCCCACCAAAGCGCGACGGCTGGGAGAGCAGGGCAGAGCCACAGTTTCTGAAAAATTTAATATTGAGCAAACCGCAGAGCAAATGGTTCGTATATATGGACAAATTGCCCAGAAGTGTAAGGATCATGATGCTTGAACTCATCCACGTGGCAAAAAAATATGAGTCTCCGGAGGATAAACAGGGTCTTTCTGTCCTGAAAGACATCACGCTAAAGGTCGAGTCAGGCCGTTCTTTGGTCATTGTTGGCCCGTCCGGCAGCGGCAAAAGCACACTTTTAAATATCATGGGCGCCCTGGATTATCCGACCGGCGGACAAGTGCTGTTCAATGGCCAGGATCTCGCCGCCCTGGGTGAGATGGAGCTTGCGGGAGTTCGCAACAAACAAATCGGTTTCGTTTTTCAATTGCATCATCTTTTACCGCAGTGCACGGTGCTCGAAAACGTTATGGTGCCGACGCTCGCCGACAAGAAGCGTCCCTCTATGAAAGAAATTCGCGACAGGGCAATACATCTGCTGCAGCGCGTGGGGCTTAAGGAATTTCTGCTGTATCGTCCCGGCGAGTTGTCCGGGGGGCAGCGGCAGCGTGTCGCCGTAGTCAGGGCGCTGATTAACAGGCCCAAACTGCTGCTTGCCGACGAGCCGACCGGGTCATTGGACAGAGATTCTTCGGAAAACATCGCCGACTTGCTGGTTGAGTTAAACCGCAGTGAAAAGGTTACGCTGGTTGTGGTGACGCATTCGCTTAGCCTCGCGGAGCGCATGGGCCAGATCATGGAATTGAGCGACGGGTTGTTGAAAGACAGGAGCCGGCCATGAGTCCGTTGAGACTTGCCAAACAAAGTCTTTGCTTCTACTGGAGGACCAACCTGGGCGTCCTGCTGACCGTGGTTGTGAGCACTGCTATTTTGACCGGTGCGCTGGTTGTCGGCGATTCGGTGCGTCACAGCCTGAGAATGATGGTGAACGCCCGCTTGGGTTCTACGCAGCTTGCTCTTGTCCCTCAGAACAGATTCTTCACGGCCGGATTAGCAAATGAGTTGGCAGACGAGCTAAACACTTCAGCGGCTCTCGTGCTGCACGTGCGGGGAATGATTGCCGACGGCAACGATAAACGACGCGCCAATCGAATTGAGGTGCTCGGCGTAGATGAACGCTTCTTTACTGTCGGAGCGGGCAAGAATCCCTTTGGAAATAATAGGGATCAGGGCGTTGTCCTGAACGAACAACTGGCAACGAGACTAAAGGTTGCCGTGGGTGATGAAGTTCTGCTTCGGATTGAAAAACCGAGCGTTATGCCACGCGACTTGCCAGTCTCGCCGGATTCGGATTTGTCTGTTGCTTTTCGGCTTGCTGTCAGAGCGGTTGCAACAGAAAAGGAATTTGGCCGTTTCAGCTTACGTGCAAACCAGGTCGCGCCGCTGAATGCTTTTGTGCCGTTGGGCTGGATGCAGGAGAAACTCGGCCGAGATGGACAGGCAAACGTGCTGTTGATCGCTGATAGCTCTGAAGGAGACATCAGCCCTGAAAACGCAAATAAGGCAATAATGAAGCGTTGGCAGCTTGCCGATGCGGGTATCAAGCTTCGTAGATTGGACCAGCAGGATGTCCTTGAGGTGCGCAGCAGGCGGATATTTATCGATGAGTCACTGGCCGAAGCAGCTATGCGTGCAAGCGACAAGGCAGTTGGAATCCTGACGTATTTCGTCAATGAACTGCGCTTTGGCGATAAAGCAACGCCGTATTCGATGGTCACGGCGATGGGACGTTCCCCGGATGCAGGCGGCATTGTTCCGATGGAGATGCGGGATAATGAAATTATTTTAACTCAGTGGGTCGCCGACGATCTTGGCGCTAAAGCCGGCGATTTGATCGAGCTTCGTTATTTTACTCTAACACCGATGAGGAAACTCCGGGAGCAGGCAATGAATTTCCGGGTACGGGAGATTATTCCGATGACCAGCCCGGCCGTCGATTCGGACTTTATGCCGGATTTTCCCGGACTGGCGGATGTCGATAATTGCAGAGACTGGGATTCGAGCATCCCCGTCGATCTGGATAAGATACGCCGGAAGGACGAGGAATATTGGGATAAATATCGCGGCGCACCCAAGGCGTTTATCACGCTCGGAACCGGCCGGAAGATGTGGGCGAACAGATATGGTAACCTGACCGGCGTGCGATACCCCAGCAGTACAACATCCGTACCAAATTTAGTTGAGAACCTGTTAAAAACGGTCAATCCCTCTTCTGTGGGATTGTTTTTTCAGCCAGTGCGCCAGAGCGGCGTAAAAGCTGGCGGCGGCTCGACTGATTTCGGCGGGCTTTTCCTGGGCTTGAGCATGTTTCTTATCATATCAGCCCTGATTCTAATGAGTTTGATTTTTGTGTTCGGTGTCGAGAAACGCAGCGGGCAGATAGGAATGTTGCTGGCTGTCGGATTTCCCCCGAAGCTTCTCAGGCGACTGCTGCTGATTGAAAGCGGGACGTTGGCGGTGCTTGGCGCCATTGTCGGAAGTGCCGTGGCGCTGCTCTATACAAGAATAATGATATACGGACTTTCAACCGCCTGGCAATCAGCGATCGCCGGCTCGACAATACGGTTTTATGCCAAACCATTGACCTTGCTTGCTGGAGCGTTCGGGGCAGTAATCGTCTCTCTGGCTACAATATGGCTGACCTTACGCAAGCAGGTCTCCCGGCCAGCCCGCGAGCTTCTTGCCGGGAATCCGGAATGGCAATTCTTCGGAGCAAAACGGATTTCCAAAGGCAGAATTGGGCTGGGAATAGCGATAACAGCGGCAGTTGGCGCGGTAGTATTGCTCGCCGTACTCGGAAAAGGAGACAGCGGCGCCGTCTCCGCGGCATTCTTTGGTGCCGGAGCGTTGCTCTTGATCGCCGGGCTTGGATTAACTCATGCTCTGCTGAGAATTATTGCCGGCAGTTGGAACAGGACAATCACATCGTTGGCCGGTTTTGGATTGCGCAACTCAACCAGGCGAAGCGGCCGCAGCCTGGCAGTTGTCGGGTTGTTAGCGTGCGGTATTTTCCTGGTGATTGCCGTGGGAGCCAACAGGCACGATCCGCTGGCGGATGCTCACGAACGAGATTCCGGAACGGGAGGCTTTGCGCTCTTTGGCCAGTCCTCTATCGGGATACTTCATGATTTGAGCAGTAGGGCGGGACGCCGAACCATGGGCCTGAACGACCGCAGTCTCGAAGATATGCAGGTGGTTCAGTTGCGGGTCCGTGACGGAGATGATGCAAGTTGCTTCAATTTGAACCGGGCGCAAAGCCCGCAGTTGCTGGGGGTTCAGCCGGACCAACTTCAGGAGCTAGGCTCATTTACATTTACCGATGTGATTGAAGGAGCGGCGAGTAACGAAGCCTGGAATCTGCTCAATCGCGACCTGGGCGAGGATATCGTGCCGGCGGTCGGCGATTATGCAACTGTGATATGGGCTCTTGGCAAATCCGTCGGGGACCAGTTGCAATACAGTGACGACAAAGGCAACAGCTTCAAACTGCAAATCGTGGGACTGCTGAAAAATTCCATTCTGCAGGGTAGTTTAATTATTGCCGGAAATGAATTTATAAAACGTTTTCCATCTGAGGAAGGATACAGAATGCTCCTTATCGATTGCCCGGAGCAGAAAATCGACGCAGTGACGGACAAACTCTCGTTCGGATTGAAGGACTTCGGACTGGACCTGATGCCGGCGGCTCAGCGGTTGGCTGAGTTTAGTGCCGTGGAGAACACGTATCTGTCGATCTTTCAGTTGCTGGGCGGCTTAGGGCTGATTCTTGGTAGTGTTGGGCTTGGATTAGTTGTGCTGCGCAACGTGCTGGACAGGCGAGGTGAGCTTGCAATGCTGCGTGCCGTGGGATTCGATAAACTCACACTCAGGAAGATGATATTTCACGAGCACAGCGGGCTGATGTTAGGTGGTTTGGCGTGTGGAGTTATCGCTGCACTGGTCGCGGTCGGCCCTGCCCTGAAAACTCCGGGGGCACAAGCGGCATCGTTTTCATTGGTGTTGACAATCGGAGCAATAGGAATCAGCGGCATGTTATGGATATGGATTGCAGCGAACTTTGCACTGGGCGGCGAAATGCTCGATGCGTTAAGAAGTGAATAATTGGTACAAGGTCATGGTGAGAACAGTATGAGACAATCTACCATTGCACGGACAATACCAGTCGGATTGGCCATTGTGAGCGTTATATTGCTGTATGTTTGGCTCAGTGCCGATGCAGCGATTGATCTGACGGAACGCATTCCAACAGCACAAGACGACATCCAGGCGCTTCAAGGCAACGGTGGTGCGGTAAAAATACAAGGGTCATTGATTCAGCTCGACGGTACTCCGTCGGATTTGCCTAGTTCCTGGCCCCGTTTCAGAGGAGCGAACTTCGACGCAATCAGCTCGGAAGAAATCTCACCTGCAAGGACATGGCCGACAAACGGTCCCGAAGTCATGTGGTCGATTGATGTCGGAGAAGG
>DAOVMB010000058.1 GCA_030630905.1 Sedimentisphaerales bacterium | reverse complement strand
GGCAAATTGCCGGAAGTACAAATTTGCTGGTTTTTCGGTCGGCAACACTCGGTTATCTTGACCTGACGCGTAATGCAGGCACCGAGAACTTCGGCGGCATGAGGCCGGGTTGTTGGTTCAACGCTATTATCGCCGGCGGGATGGTCCTTGTGCCTGACGGTTCATCTAAGTGCGCTTGCAGCTATCAAACGCAGTCGTGGGTTGCTCTACAGCGAAAACAGCAGCAGTTCTTGTGCCAGACTCGCTGTAAAGTTTTTAAATAAAGTCAGCAAATTGACTTGTAGAGCAATTAAACTACCATCATTTCTAAAAATTGCGGCTACAGAAATCCTTTCTTTTAACACCCGTATTGAAGCCATAAGTAATTCTCCAGGGATTTCACTTGACTATAATACGGGTAATGTAGTATAAATAAGGTTAAAGGCATCTGTAGGCATTCGGTTTTGCACCAGGCGATTTTGGCTTTAGAATGAAGGAGGTGGCATCGAGTGGTTATATTCATCCGGGAGAGTATAGGAAACTTTTATTAAGATAAAAATTAGTATCCATCATTCAATTTAAAGGAGGACTATTATGAGCAGGAAATTAACTTACTTAGTCATCTGTCTTTTCCTGGTGTTGGGTCTTTTCGAGGGCGCCGAAGGTGCAACGATGATTGCCCACTGGCGGTTTGATAACGACGCGACGGATTCAGCCGGCGGCATTGACGGAACGCTTATGAACGGCCCGGAGTTCACAGCAGATGCGATAGTGGGCAGCCACGCTCTGGCATTGGATGGTACAGCATCACAGTACGTTGATTTTGGTAATCCACAAGAGTTACCGTCCGGCAGAGCCGCTCGCAGCATGTGCGGGTGGGCCATGACCGATACAATTGCCGGCGGCTGGCGATGGATTGCAGCGTATGGCTCGGGGGGAACTGGTCTGGCTATGTTCATCGGCATGAACGGCACCAGCCTGTACGGCGGAGGTTACGGTGATGACATCTTCGTGAGCGGTTTTTGGGAGGTTGGTGTTTGGCGCCATATCTGCCTGACGTATGATGGAAACATAGCGAAGTTGTATGCTGACGGCGCCGAGGTGGTCTCGGCAACAAAAAACTGGAACCTGACTTTGAACAGGGCGCATGTCGGACGCCAGGTTAATGACGCAGCCGAATTCTGGGATGGCCTGATCGATGATGTCCGTATTTACGACTATGCTCTTTCGCCGGCTGAGGTAAAGAAGCTGGCGGCACTTCCAAAGGCTACAAAACCCAGCCCGGCTGATGGCGCCATACATCCGGATACATGGGCGAGCCTTTCCTGGTCACCGGGAGGTTATGCGGTTTCGCATGATGTGTACTTCGGCGAAAATTTCATCGATGTGAACGATGGCACCGGCGGGACATTTCAGGGCAATCAGGATACAGCTTATTTTGTGGTTGGTTTTCCCGGGTATCCCTATCCGGACGGCCTGGTTCCGGGTACGACTTACTACTGGCGAATTGACGAGGTTAATGATCCGGATCCGAACAGCCCATGGAAAGGCGACGTCTGGAGTTTCACAGTGCCCAGCAAGACTGCATACAATCCCAATCCCACCGATGGCGCCGAGTTTATAAATCCGGATACGATTCTGAGCTGGACGGCAGGTTTTGGCGCTAAATTACACACCGTATTTTTTGGTGACAATTTTGACGATGTAAGCAACGCTACCGAGGGCATGCAGGTAGTAACTTTGACCTATGATCCGGGGATGTTGGAATACGATAAGTCCTACTATTGGCGAATCGACCAGTCCGATGGATTGACGACGTACAAAGGTAATATCTGGAGTTTCAAGACGCTGCCCGATATACCCGTTTCCGACCCAAATCTTGTTGGCTGGTGGAAACTCGATGAGGGCCAGGGCACAACTGCTGTTGATTGGTCCGGCCACAAAAATGACGGCACGCTTATCAATGGTCCAAAGTGGGTAACCGGCTATGACGAAGGTGCTCTGGAGCTTGATGGAAGTGACGATTATATTAATTTTGGCAATACGTCAAATTTGCCGGACGGCACCTCCGCTCGCAGTATGTGTGGGTGGGGCAAGGCCGACACGGTTGCTGCTGGCTGGCGCTGGATCGCGGCATATGGTTTGCCCGGCACGGGTCAGGCTATGTTCATCGGTATGAACGGCGATGCTCTCTACGGCGGAGGTTATGGCGATGATGTCTTTATTAACGGTTTCTGGGAAGCAGATGTTTGGCACCACATCTGCCTGACGTATGACGGAACCACGGCCAGATTGTATGCTGACGGTATCGAAGTGGTCGCAGAGCCGAAAAGCTGGGATCTTGTTTTGAGCCGCGCCCACATCGGACGACAAGTCAATGATGTAGCTGAATTTTGGGATGGTCTGATCGATGATGTTCGCATCTACGACCGTTTGCTGACACCTGAAGATATTCAGCAAGCGATGAGAGGTGACACTTCGCTTGCCTGGGATCCGAGCCCGGCCGATGGGTCAATACCGGACATCCAAGTCGCAACGTCCCTTAGCTGGTCACCGGGAGACAAGGCAACTAAACATGATATATACTTCGGAACAGATACAAATGCCGTCACGGATGCCGATACGTTAACAGCCGGCATATATCGAGGGCGCCAGAGTGCTACAAGTTACACTCCGCCGGAAGGCGTTGAATGGGGAGGAGGGCCATACTACTGGCGCATCGACGAATATAATACCGATGATACGATCAGCAAAGGTAAAGTCTGGAGCTTTACAGTAGCCGACTATCTTATCATCGACGATTTCGAGAGCTACAATACCGGCGACCCGATATGGGAGCCCTGGCCCGATGGGCTTGGCTTTGGCACGCCCGGTACTGTGCCTTACTTTGCCGGCAATGGCACGGGTGCTACCGTAGGCGACGAAAACACTGCTTCGTATACTGAGGAGACTATCGTTCACAGCGGCTGGCAGTCTATGCCGTTCACATATGACAACAATAAGCAGGGATTCTCCAAGTATTCAGAGACTGAGAAAACATTGAGCTACCCGCGTGACTGGACCGAGGAAGCTGTTACGGAATTGTCACTATGGTTCAGAGGCTATGCGGCATCCGTCGGCAGCTTCGTCGAAGGGCCGGTCGGCACCTATACTATGACCGCCTCCGGTTCAGACATCTGGGCAGTAAATGGCGTGGAAGCTGATGAGTTCCACTTTGCTTACAAGATGCTCACCGGCGCCGGTTCGATTGTCGCGAGAATCGTCAGCTTTGAGAATACGAACGGCTGGGCCAAGGCCGGCGTGATGATTCGCGAGACCCTTGATCCGGATTCGGCTCACGCCTTTGCATGTATCACTCCTGGGAATGGAGTTGCCTCCCAGGGGCGATATGATACGGGCGGTGCCAGTTTCAATATGAATCAGGGCGGTATCACTGCACCACACTGGGTGAAGTTGGAGCGTGACATGTCGGGTAACTTTACGGTTTCCCATTCGGTGAACGGCTCGGCCTGGCAGCAGGTTCAGGGCGCAACACCACAGAACATCCCGATGGGCACGAATGTCTATGTTGGCCTGGCGTTAACGAGTCATGATGCTGCTTTGACATGCCAGGCCGGATTCTCCAACGTCACGATTATCGGGACAGTTGGCCCGCAGTGGGCGCATCAGGATATCGGCATACTCAGCAACGCTGCTGAACCTCTGTATGTGGCCGTGTCCAATAGCGCCGGCACGCCTGCGGTTGTGGTACACGATGATCCGGCCGCGGCACAGGTCGACACATGGATGGAGTGGGTCATCCCGCTTCAGACTTTTGTCGATCAGGGCATAAACCTGACCGACGTTGATAGGATTGCGATTGGCTTAGGCACTAAAGGTAATATGACAATGCCTGGTGGTTCGGGGAAGATGTTCTTTGACGACATACGACTGTATCGGTCGAGAAATGCTGCTGAAGAGTGAATCTCGATATAACGAAATTAAAACTTACATTAGTTCAGGGCCTATACCAATTGACATGGTATGGCTCTGCAATTTATGGTGCCGGATAGAGCACTTTCTCTTGTGAACTCGTCGGAAAAGCAGGCACGTTCTGCCGAAGGTCTTGCTTGGCTATTATTCCCAGTCTGCGGTGTTCTGCTTCCATATCAGCAACAATTGGATCATTGCATCCAAGAAGTGTGACAGCTAAAACAATCCCCATTGCGAGTGTAAGTAATTTCGCCGTTATCGATCTATGTTTACTTTTCATTGTTCTCCTCGTAATGATGTATTTAAGGATACACTTACCACCCCATTGCGATAATATTATTATATCATTTTGCTCAGAAAAGTCAAGACAAATTTAGCTTTCGCTGAAAATTACTATCTGAAAAGCGGCAATAAAATCTATATACAATCCAATGCTGCAATGGTGGTGAGTTGTGTTTATTTATGATGTGCCAATAATAACAGTGTAATCTCGTTCTGGATATCGAATAGCAGAAAAAACACGTATTTCTACATTAGAATATTATCGTGATCCATGTCACGGCAGTCCCCTCATGTGTAGAGCTTTGTAAGGAGCAAGGCGGCATAAAAATAAAACCCCCAAAATTAAAGACATTTCGGGGGTGATTAAAATACTGTTTTTTTTTACCGGTTAACTCTTACGGCTCGTCACTGTCGTGCCCGTTATTTCGGGGATGGGCGTTGTCATAGACCTCTTTGAGTCTTGTTGTGGTGAGATGCGTGTAAATCTGTGTTGTTGACAATGACTGATGACCGAGCAATTCCTGGACACTCCTTAGGTCGGCCCCATTGTTTAACATGTGGGTTGCAAAGCTGTGCCGAAGAGTATGCGGGCTGATGTCAGGATCCAATCCGGACATTTTAAGATACTTGTCCATCTTTCGACGGACACTGCGCGTGCTGAGCCTTCGGCCGTGCTTGTTCACGAACAAAACTTTAGAGTCAAAGTTGCCGTTGCTTTGCGCCCGCTTGTTCCTGTACTCCATGTAATGCTGGATAACCTGCAGAGCGGATGAGCCGATAGGTGTGATTCTTTCCTTTTTGCCTTTGCCTCTAACATGCACGACTTCACCGAGGAAGTCTATGTCGTCCATGTTTAATGCTACAAGTTCGCTGACCCTTATTCCGGTGCTGTAAAGAGTTTCCAGAATGGCTCTGTCTCTTGCTCCAAGCCAGGTGTTGACCGGCGGCGTGCTGAGTAGCTTTTTTACTTCTTCGTATTCAAGGAATCGCGGCAGTTTTTTCTCCTGCTTTGGCGTCCTGATCGATACTACCGGATTGGAACTGACGTGGTTTCTTTTGACAAGAAATTTGTAAAAGCTTCGCAGCGTGGCAAGTTTGCGGGCTATGGTCGCTTTAGAATACTGCTTCTCGTTTAGAAGACTCAAATATGATCTGACGGAGTCTATCTGTACAGAAAGAAGTAACTGGTCGACTTTGAGATCAACCTGCGTAGCCACGGCAGTAGCCGGTTCGGCTTCGTGATGAGATGAAGATATCAGTTCGGCGCCTGGCTGATCGCTCTCAGATGCACCTTTTAGAAACTCACCAAATTGTGTTAGATCGGCGCCATAACACTTGGCTGTGTGTTCGGAGAAGCGCCTTTCGTATTTCAGGTAATCTAAAAACTTGTGAATAATTGTGCTTTCTTCCATAATCTACCTACTATATTTTAATTATCTCTGAGTTTCTTTTAACCTGCTATAAAACAGTTTTACTTGCATTCGTTTTTTTGAATCTGGGTTTTTGTTTTATCACTTAAGAGTTCGTCGGCCTGGCCGATAAGTGATTGAGTCAATTTGAAGCTCAGTACGGCGGCATCAAACCAATCGAAATCCGTGCGTTTATCTCTTGCCTGCTCAATCAGTACATCGAGAAGCTCATCTTCCCTGCCGTTCTCGTAACGAAAAATAAACTTCTCCGCGCCTTTATTCAAAACCAGTTGTCGTTTCATCTTTTTCATTACGACCAAAAAATGTACCGGCTATTATTGCTTTGCCGATTACTTCCTGTTGTAAACACCTATACTATTTATCGGTCTAAATTCAGCTTACTAAAGATCAAATTTCAATTTTTTAAGCGAGCGTGATAAAACCGACACTTTGAAAAACGTCACAAGGCTTTTATCGGCCAATAAGACTTCTGGCTTTACAAATAGAATGTGATTATGGGGAGATTGAGGATAAATTTAGAGAATTTTTGTCACGGTGTTGTCATTCAGAGCTTTTCATTTTGCTCAGGATATAGCTTTGAAAAAGACTATTCCTTCTTTTTCTTCAGACTGAATAATCCCCTGATGCAGAAGGTTACTGATATGTTTTATCGCTTCGTTACGGTTGATGCCAAGGCCTGAACATATGTCGTTTAGTGAGCAAGGCCTGCGTTTTAGCATTGATAACAGGGCTTCGGCTTTGCTGTTTATTAAAGAATGAGCTTTCAGTATATCTTCGGATTTACTTTCACTGAGTATGCTGCTGCTTGCCGGAGAAAAATCAGCCACGACCTCGCACTTAGGTCCCAGCCGGCCGGCTATCTCCTGCAGTTTCTCGGCGCTTATTCTTGCGATATTTGGATCGGCCGTAGGTCGCACGGCTGTATTGAGGTGGACCTTGTCGGGATTGATCAGTTCGATTGCCTCTTTGATTCCGGCAATTTGCTCGGCTCCGGTATTAATCCCTTCGACGAAAAAAACCTCCAGCCATATCTGGCCAGAAAATTCTTCTCGAAATGCGCACAAACCAGAAATCAGCTTTTCAACACTAAAAACACTGTTTGGGCGATTGATTCTTTGGAAGGTCCGTTCATCGCCGGCATCCAATGAAGGCATTACAATATCCGCTTTGGAGCAGTCAGCCCGCACTTCTGCTCTGGAAAGCAACGTGCCGTTGGTCAATATTGCGATAGGAATATTGGTAACCTTCTTTATGCCGTCTATCAATTCGCCGAGCCGTGAATTAAGTGTAGGCTCGCCGGAACCTGCGATTGTGATATAGTCGGCTTCCAGGCCTTCCGCTAATGCCTCTTTAAGCTCGGCCAGAATTGGTTCGATAGGTATATACTCTTTGCGTTCGATTGTGGTCTGAGCCGTTTTTCCGAGCTGGCAATAAATGCAATCCAGCGTGCATACTTTCAACGGTGCGATATCAATACCGAAGCTTAGCCCCAGCCTCCGTGAAGGCACCGGCCCATACAAATATATTTTTTTGTCAGTCACTTTTTTTCCCGTTTACAATCTCAAATATTTGCTTGCATATCGTAAGCAATTCTTCGAGCCAGTTGATTGGCATAATGCAGGCGGCATCCGATTTTGCCTTTTCCGGCTCGGTATGGACTTCAAGAAAAAGGCCGTTTGCGCCGGCGGCAATTGCTGCTTTGGCAAGTATCGGCGCCATTTCCCTTCGACCTGCACTGGCGTTGCCGAGACCGCCCGGTTGCTGTGTGCTGTGTGTGGCATCAAAGATGACAGGACAGCCCAGCTTTTTCATACTATCAATTGCTGTCATATCATTGACAAGACGATTATAACCGAAAAACGTGCCGCGTTCGGTAAGCATTATTTTCTTATTCTTGCAGGCACGAATTTTTTCGACCACGTTTTTCATCTCACCAGGTGAGAGAAACTGGCCCTTCTTGACATTGACAGGCTTGCCTGTTCGTGCACAGGAACAAAGAAGATCGGTTTGTCTGCATAAAAAAGCGGGGATCTGGAGACAGTCGACAACCTTTCCGGCCAGGGTCGCCTGAGCCGGCTCGTGTACATCTGTCATAACGGGAAAATTAGTCAGGCGACGAACCTCGGCAAGAATGTCCAGACCCTTCTGAAGTCCAGGCCCTCGAAAGCTGCGCAAACTGGAGCGATTGGCTTTGTCGAAACTGGCCTTGAAGATTATTCCCACTCCGGTTCTCTGGCTTATCTCTCGAAGCCTGTTTGCAATGTTGATACAGGCGGTTTTGCTTTCGATCACGCAGGGGCCGGCTATTAAGAATAAAGGTGCATCCAGGCCGATCTCAACTTCACCGATTCTGAAGTTCATCCGATTATTTCCTTCAATCCAAAATCAGAGTGTCTATTCTATTGGCAATCTTGAAGAATAAGACACAATATGCTTTCTTATCCTATTGCTCTGATAATTCTTGTTCTTATACCCGCAGGTTTAGCACCTTCCGGCACTATACAATTAACTGCGTGCTTTATTACATTGATCTGCACCGGCAGGACCGGGCCGGGGTCGCCATCTATTTCAGTCCTGATACGGGTGCTGCTGGAACTTACTGTAATATTTTTGCCCTGGCGATAGATGACATCGCGCCTATTGGCATGGTGTTTCAGAATCGTCATCAGTGAGTGCTTGGCCAGGCGAAGTTGAGAAGCGCATTTGTAAACGCATACATCTAATAAGCCATCAGAAAAATCGGCATAGTGCAGTATCTGCAGGCCCACGGCGTATCTCGAAATATTCCCGACAAAAACCAGGCCGGGGCCATCGAAGATCTCTTCCCCGTCCACTTCGACTCTCATCGTCTCGAATTTGTACTCCCAGAATGTCCTCCAGATCGGCCAGAAATAATCGAAGTGATCAATGTGTCCGGCTCGCTGTTCGCTGACCCGCTTGACGACTTCGCCATCGAATCCGAAGCCGGCAATAGAAGTAAAACACTTGCCGTTTGCATTTCCCAAATCCAGAGGCCGAACGTATCCCGCTTCGAACGTTCTTATGATGGTTTTCAGTTTTTCGTCAAAGCCCAATTCGTTAGCGAGCAGATTTTCCGTTCCGTGAGGTATAATCAGCAGCGGTTTGTTACTGCCTTCAAGACCATGGGCGACCTCTCGAAGCGTGCCGTCCCCGCCGATACCGACTACCATCGCACAATCGTAATCGACCGCCGCATTTGTAGCTAATTCACACGCATGGTCAAGGGACCTTGTCAAACAGGTTTTGACCTTGAATCCCTTTTTGATTAGGTATTGCTCGAACCGGCGTCCCGTTCGCTTGCTGCTGGTGGCGCCGGCTTTGGGATTTATGATATAAGTAATATAACCATCGTCCGGTTTCATATTTCATGTCTTTTGCTTTGTGAATCCATTCATGTGCCCTAAACTATATGCCACGCCGGTCGTTTTCTTCCTTCGTTAACTGGGCATAACTTTTTTCTATATGCGGCAAGTCTGCCAGTCCCAGACTCTGTTGTACATCAGCGATTTCTTCATTGTTCGGCCCTTCTATTTCCACAAAATCACCTAACAATGGCAACTGGTCTAAAGCCACCGCGCATCGGCCAAGCTGCCAGAGGCGACGCTTTTTCTCAACGACCAGAACTTTTTCATATCCCAATGCAGAGAGCAGCTTTTGTGTGGACTCAGCTTCTATGATTTCAATCTCGATCTC
>DAOVMB010000046.1 GCA_030630905.1 Sedimentisphaerales bacterium | reverse complement strand
TGGCATCACCAGTGTGGACGACGACGCGGTATTCGAGTGTGAGCTTTTTGCCTTTGGCCAGGTTGAGCTTATCGCCTTCGAGCCAGTACATGGGCGTGGGCGAGAAAAAGCCGTAATCGCGGGTGAACCATTTGCTGGGATACCAGCGGTTGGCCGGATTCTGCAGGATGGCGATGCCTTCGATGCCCCCGGCCCGCGTGCCGGAGTAATCGCACCAGGGCGAGGCGGCGCCGAACGTGCCTTTTTCGCTGGTATTGCCCTCGGCGTTGATCAGCGAGCCGCCCGATTTGACGCTCAATTCGGGCACGACCCGCGCCGAGAACAGCGAGTGGTTGGTCTTGAGTATCTCGATATCGACCAGTGACATCATGGTAATTTTAAAGTCGATGATACGCAGCGTCTCGCTCGGAGCGCAGATCGTGATTCGCCGCGTGTCTTCGATAACGGGCTCTTTGCCCGGCTGTTTCCAGAGGCACGTATCGGTAAGGACGATTCGCTGCCCCGAGGCATCGGCAATCTTCGGGCCTTGTGAGAGAATCTGGCCCCGCTCATTGACATCCTGCCAGTAGTTGCCGCCGTTGACGCGGTCGCAGCCGAAGAATAGCGAATGATGATGCGGATACGGCTCGGATGTCTCGGTGGTGATGGACTTGCCGGAGAGCGGCCCGTTGACCGGCCAGAAATACGGATACTTCTGCGAGCCGGCGAACTTGTAGCACGTAAACAATTTGCCGTCAACGGTTACGACGATCTGGTCTTTTTCGATCTTCGCCGTGACCTTCTGCGAAGCCGCCGGCGCCAGAGAACACCCGCATGTGAATATAAGTAACGCTGCAACAATTTGTTTCCACCGATTCATAGGAGTCTCCAGTTTTCCAATAATCATTTATCAATAATCAATAATCATTTCAAAGCCTCCACGGGCTTCGCATCGGCCGCCACAGCATTCGATTGGCCGTCTCATCGCCGATGAATTGTTCCTTATCGGGATCCCATTTGAGCTTTCTGCCGAGCCGCATCGCGATCTCGCCGAGCAGGCAGACGGTGCACGAACGGTGTCCGATCTCCACAGGGGCGACGGTCTCGGCCCGTGACTTGATGCACTCAAGGAGATTCTCCTTATGCTTGTTGCTCTTGTATAGATGGATTTCATCGGGGCCGATGGTCGAAGTCAGCAGCGACTTGGGCTGGGCGTCGATTTGCCCTCGTTTGACATAGACCCAGCCTTCGGTGCCTTCGAAGAGGACGCCCTGTTTGTTCTTTTTACTGTCGGTACAGATGACCTTGACGCCGTTAGCGTAGGTATACTCGATGCTGAAATCGCCGTGCACGTTCCATAGCCCGTCCTTCGGATATTCGGTCTGCCCCCGGATTTCGACCGGGCCGGTGTATTCGGTACCCATGCCCCAATGGGCGATGTCGTTATGGTGGGCGCCCCAGCCGGTGATCATGCCGGCGCCATAAGCGGCGATACGCAGCCAGCCGGGCCGGCCGAAGCCGGATTTGGGATGGACGCGCTTCTCGGTATAGGCCGCCCAGGGCGCCGGGCCAAGCCACATATCGTAATCGAGCCCATCGGGGACCGGCATCGGCGGCTCCGGGCTGGTGGCCGGGTCTGTGCCGAAGCCGACTTTGACCGTGTGCAGTTTGCCGATCCGGCCGTTGCGAACCAGCTCACAGGCTTGACGCCAACGTGCATCGGAGCGCTGCTGGCTGCCGACCTGAAAGACCCGGCCGTACCGGCGGACCGTGTCACTCAATACTCGCCCCTCTTCGATAGTCAGGCTCAGCGGTTTCTGCAGAAAGATGTCCTTACCTGCCTTGGCCGCGGCAATCGCGGGCAATACATGCCAATGGTCGGGCGTAGCAATAGAAACCGCATCGATATCGGCCTGTGCGACCAGGTCTCTGAAATCACCGTAGGTTCTGCATCCTTTGTAGGTCCCGCTGGAGCTTTGTCTGCTGTAGTGGGTTTCGACCGTTTTCCGGGCGTTCTTGACCCGGTTGGCGTCGACATCGCATACGGCGATGACCTGGGCTTGTTTGAGTCCGAGGATCTCTCGCATATCGCCCATTCCCATCCGCCCAACCCCGATAAATCCGAAGGTGATGCGATTGCTCGGTGCATCGGCGCCGAAGACCGAGGCCGGCACGATTGTCGGGGCCAAAAAACCCGTTGCGGCGACGGCCGAGCCTTTAAGAAACTGCCGGCGAGTGATTGTATGTGTCTTTTTTATTCTGTCGCTTTTCATATCTCAATCCTGTCACAATAATCATTTATCAATAATCAATAATCATTCACAATCTCCACGGACTTCGCATCGGCCGGCCCAGCAGCCGATTGGCGGCATCATCGTTGATAAATTTCTCGTCATCCGGGTCCCATCGCAGCTTTCTGCCGAGCTGGATGGCGATGTGTCCTATCTGGCACAGCGAGTTGGTCCGGTGCCCGACCTCGGCGTCGGCCAGTGTTTGCCCGCGGGTTTTCACGGCATCGATAAAGTCCCGCTTCTCACTCTTGAGCGGCAGGTGGATTTCATCCGGGCCGACAGGCGATTTCAAAATGGACGCCGGCTCGGCTTTGAGACTTCTGTCGTTGTAATCTGCCTGGATCCAGCCTTCGGTCCCTTCGAAGCGCACATACGGCTTATCTATGTTGTAGAAGAGCTTCACGCCGTTTGCGTACTTATATTCGAGTTTAAAGCTCAGCAGCACGTTCCAAAGGCCGTCGCGAGGATACTTGCCGCTACCCTCGACCTCGACGGGTCCGGTACGGTCGGTGCCGTTGCCCCACTGCGCGATGTCATTGAGATGGGCGCCCCAGTTGGTGACCATTCCCTCGCAGTAGTCGGGCACGCGCATCCAGCCGGGCCTCTTGTAGCTTTGCCGCGGGTGGACGCGATTGAGTGTATAAGGAGAATAAGGTGCCGGCCCCAGCCACAAATCGTAATCCAACTCTCTCGGCACGGGCATTTCCGGCTCCGACGGACCGCCCACGTCGCCGGCGGGAACGCCCGTGCGAATCGTGTGTACCTTGCCGATTCGTCCGTTGAGCACCAGCTCGCACGCCCTTTGGAAGCACGCATGCGAACGGAATTCGCTGTCGGTGCGGAAAACACGATTGTATCGCCGGATCGTATCGCTAAGTGCCCGGCCGCCTGCTATGCTCAGCGTCAGCGGTTTCTCGCAGCAGATGTCCTTGCCGGCTTTTGCCGCGGAGATTGCCATCGGCACGTGCCAGTGGTCGGGCGTGGAAATCATTACCGCGTCGATATCCGGCCGATCCAGAAGCTCGCGGAAATCTCTAAAAACCGAGCAGCCCTTGAACACCCCGGCGGTCCGCTCTTTGCCATAGTGTTCTTCGACGGCTTTTCGGGCATTATCGAGTCTCCAGGTATCAACGTCGCAAACGGCAACAACCTGAACATCGGATGCGGCCAGAAATGATTTCAGGTTGGAATAATAAGCCTGCCGCCCCATTCCTATCATTCCTATGGTAACGCGGTTGCTCGGGGCCTCGGCGCCGAAAACTTTCGCCGGTAAGATTGTCGGTACGAACAGGATTGCACTCGTCGCCGCAGCAGAGCTTCTAAGGAGTTGCCGGCGTGTGATTCTGTCTGCTTGTTTGGTTCTTCGGCGTTTCAGTTACTCTTGCCTGCCTTTCTTTATGAAAGACCATAACTTTGGCACATGGTCTCAAAACCATTATAATACCAAACTGCCTTGAGTTCGGCAACGTGAATTTCCTTGCATCTTAAAAGGATTTGCCTTATGCTCAACTTCAAAGCACAAAACGGTGCCGGAACACCAAGTAAGGAGAAAAAAGATGAAAAAAACAGAACAGAGCAGAAGGCATTTTCTGCAGGTAGTGGGTATTGGAGCAGCTTGCCTGACGGGGACCGGTCGCTGTCTGGCCCAGGTAGGCAGTGCCGATAAAGGGCAGAAAAGTAAGCCGAAGTTTGAGTTGGGCCTGGCTTCGTACACCTTAAGAGAATTTAAGCTTGAAGAAACGCTGGCGATGACCAAACGGGTCGGCTTGAAATACATTTGTTTTAAGAGCTTTCACCTGGTGTTGGACAGCACGCCGGCCCAGATACGGGCCACAGTTAAGAAAGTCAAAGACGCCGGGCTTGTCCTCTACGGCGGCGGAGTAATCGGCATGAAGAAAGAAGATCAGGTACATCAGGCCTTTGACTATGCCAAAACCGCGGGTATGAAGGTCATTGTCGCAGCGCCGTCACCTGAGATGCTGCCGCTGATCGAGAAAAAGGTCAAACAATACGATATCAAAGTGGCGATCCACAACCACGGTCCGGGCGACAAGCTCTTCCCAACTCCTGCGGTCGCGTTGGAACAGATAAAGAATCTGGACAAGCGCATCGGTATATGTCACGACATCGGACATACCAAGCGCTACGGCTCCGACCCCATTGCGGAAACAGAGCTATGTGCCGACCGTCTCCACGATGTCCATATTAAGGACGTCTCAGCAGCGAACAAGAATGGACATGGAGTCGAAATCGGACGCGGCGTGATTGATATCCCGAGGTTCATCAGGACGCTGATAAAGATCGAGTATGACGGCATCGTCTCGTTCGAATACGAAAAGGACGCCAAAGACCCGATGGCGGGTCTGGCCGAATCGGTCGGCTACGTCAAAGGTGTGCTGGCAGCTATTGGAAATTGAACATCAGGCCCTGCGCCGGTGACATTACAGGAGTGGATAGGTTATGCCGTATAACATTCGTATGGTCAGCACGTATCCACCGCGTCGCTGCGGGATCGGGACATTCTCACGAGACCTGGCGACTGCGCTGGAGAACTTTACGGCGGAAATCGGAAATATCAGGATCGCCGCGATTGACAACGGCAGCGGCAGATATGATATTCCCGTGGACCTGACGATTGATCAGCACAATCCCGTATCATGGCAGGATACAACCACCAACATCATCGCTCGCGCACAGGAAAGCGCCAATCTTACGGTTGTCCTTCTGCAGCACGAATACGGCCTCGACCCGGACAACAACGGCCGGGAGGGGCGGGGTACGAATTTCATTAAAATGGCCAGGGCCTTTAAGGCGAACGGCCTGATCACATTAGTCTATCTGCATACCGTCCTCGATAATCCTGACGAGTATCAAAGAAAAGTTTTGCAGGACCTTGCCAAATCCAGCGACGGGCTCATCGTGACAACGGAGAGCGCGATTAACATCCTCGAATCCCCGACCTACGGAATCGCCCACGTCAAGCTCAAACACATCGATCACGGAATAAGAATGCAGCAACGGTCACAGTACGACCGGCTGGAGATGAAACGCAGGTATGGGATGGAGGATCGTTTTCTGTTCACGACACTCGGCCTGCTGTCGCCGGACAAAGGCGTTCAATACAGCATCCGAGCTTACGGCAAGTTTCTGGCTGAGTCCTGCACCGAGAAACAACGGGCCCGTCTGGTCTATCTGATTGCAGGTCAATGTCACCCTGAATTCGTCAAGGCCGAAGGCGGCGAGCTTTATCGCAAATACCGGGAACTACTAACCAAGGCACTGGAAGATTCGAAACTGACCTGGTGCAAAATCAAAGACCTGAACGGCGCGGACGTCACCCGGTATGACGTTGTGTTTCTCGATTCGTTCATGGACGAAACAACGCTGGTCGGACTCTACGGGGCAACAAATTGCATGATTCTGCCGTACCTTAACATGCAGCAGATATCGAGCGGTATCTTGGCCGATACGCTCGGTTCGGGCCGGGTCGCCATCGCGACCAAATCCCTGTATGCCCGCGAGCTTATTCAATCGAACAAACGATGCCCCGAAGGTCTTATTGTCGGCCGATACGCCCGGGGCATTCTCGTCGATCCGGGCCAGCCGTCCATTCAGCAGATTGCGATGGCCCTCGACTATGTAGTCTTCAACCAGAAAAAACGGCTCATGATGGAAAAACAAGCCCACCAGAGAGGCTATCAGATGCGATGGGGCAACAGCGCCTGGGCCTTGCTGCAGTACATTGATTTTGTGAGAGAGCAAAAGGAAATTGTAACCGGCAGGGGGGTAAAATTTATCAGGACAAGACCCTCGCCGCTGCAACTGCAAAAACATCGACCTCATCAAGAGGCCGTAACGTCTCTCGACCGGCAATCATCGGCCTCAAGCTGAAGCCCGATCCCGGTGAGATAATAAGCCGGTAGGGTGCGATATATCGCACCATTTGATTATATCGATTGTAGATTGGTGCGATTCATCGCACCCTACGTTGAAAGGAGTCGCGGCTATGACATTCTTACAGCGCCTGATTCTTTCTTCCGTATTGACGGCAGTTTTTTTCGCAGGCTGTGAAACTACTCGTGATATCCAATACGACCTGGAGCCTGCGGCGCACCTGGAAGCTATGTGGTTCGGAGGCGTCGAGCTGGACTATGTCACAGTGCTGTTCGACGTCGAAATTGACAATCCTTATCCGGTCAGCTTGTCGTTGCAGCGTTTACGCTACGCCCTCGTAAGCGATGGCCATACTTTTCTTACGGGAACTGCTTTAGATAATGTCACGGTGCCGCCCAACACAAAGAAGGCATTAACGCTGTCGGACCAGGTCACGTATGTGCGTCTGCTGAGAGCCCTTGGGGGCGAGCCTGGTTCGACAATTCCATTTAAGGCCGAATTGACATTGTCGCTGGATGCGCCGAGGTCGGGATGGATTAACTTGCACGCCGAAAAAGAAGGCGACATTATCCTGCCGGAGTCTCCGGAGATAAACGTCGAAGGCATAACGTACAATGCCGTGGATGTGGTGTATGTTCCCACGCCCCAGGATGTTGTGGACAAAATGCTGGAGATGGCGGAAGTCAAAAAGGACGATTTAGTGTACGACCTGGGCTGCGGGGACGGCCGGATTGTTGTGACGGCCGCCAGGAGATACGGCTGTAAGGCCATCGGTTTCGATTTAGACCCCAGGCGAGTGGAAGAGTCGCTGGAAAACGTTCAAAAGAACAACGTCGGACATCTGGTTGAAATCGAGCAGAAGGACATCTTCACGCTTGATCTAAGCAAGGCGGACGTTATTACTCTGTTCCTGCTTTCGAGGCTGAACGTCAAGCTGATCCCACAGTTGGAGAAGCTCAAGCCCGGCTCCAGGATCGTCTCCCACAGCTTCGCAATGGAAGATATCAAACCGGACAAGGTTGTCACGCTAATCTCCAGGGAAGATAAGAGCGAGCACACGATCTATCTCTGGGTCACGCCGCTGAAGAAAGAAGCGGGCGAGTAATTATTTGCCGGAGACGGCAAATCCATGCCGCATTAACCGGGGCTGAGAAGTTTCTGCTCTTTGATAGCCTCGATGGGATTCTTTGCTTTTTTAAGAGACATGAGTTTTTTTCAGGCCATTTTCAGCGTCTTGCCGCATATTGCTTCGGCTGTCTTGATGCCATCGACGGCCGTGGAGATTATTCCGCCGGCATAGCCCGCCCCTTCACCGGCCGGGTACAGGCCTTCGAGAGCGGGGCTCTGGAAAGTCCGGTCCCGGATAATCCTTATCGGTGAAGAGCTTCTCGATTCCACCGCGGTCATAACCGCATCGTTCATCGAAAAGCCTTTGAGTTTCTTATCCATCTGTGGAATCGCCAGGCGGAGAGTCTCGACAACGAATCCGGGCAGGCATTCTCCAAGGTCGCACGGCGTGGTTCCGGGTCTGTACGACGGCACAACCCGGCCAAGTGAATTTGAAGGCCGGCCGGCAAGAAAATCACCAACAAGCTGGACGGGTGCAAAGTAATTATTGCCTCCGATCTCAAAGGCCTTCCGCTCCCATTTCCGCTGGAACGCAATCCCGGCAAGAGGATCTGTGCTTGCGAAGTCCCGTGGATTGACACCCGCCAGCAGGGCGCTGTTTGCATTGGGACGATTTCGAGAATAAAAGCTCATACCGTTCGTTACTACGCCCCCGGCTTCGGACGAACAAGCGATTACTTCTCCGCCGGGGCACATACAGAAAGTATAGGCGGAGCGGCCGTTCTCGCAGTGGTGGACCAGCTTATATTCAGCCGGGCCGAGAAACTCACCTGATGCCGGCCTGCCGTACTGGGCCTTGTCTATCACATCCTGCGGATGCTCGATACGAACGCCTATCGAGAACGGTTTTGCTTCGATAGGGATGCCCAGTCGATGCAGCATCTCAAACGTGTCCCTTGCGCTGTGTCCTAAAGCAAGCACGATGGTGTCCGTCTCGATATTTTCAGAGTCGTTGACGATTGCGCCGGCAACTTTACCGCCCCTGATTTCGATACCCGTCAATTTTGTTTCAAAGCAAACCTGTCCGCCCAACGAGATAATTCCGCTGCGGAGGTTCTTTACGATCTTAACGAGATTGTCCGTGCCGATGTGAGGCCTGGCCTGATAGAGTATTTCTTCGGGCGCCCCGGCTTTGACAAATTCTTCAACGACTTTTCTCGAACGGTTATGTTTATCCTTTATCTGCGAGGTGAGTTTTCCATCGGAAAAAGTGCCGGCGCCGCCTTCGCCGAACTGCACATTAGATTCCGGGTCAAGCTCTCCGTTGCGCCAGAAATTTCGGACATCCTTTATCCTCGATTTGACATCCTTTCCTCTTTCTATCAGTATGGGCTTAAAGCCGAGCCGGGCAAGGATTAGAGCAGCAAAGAGCCCGCAGGGACCGCTTCCAACGACAACGGGCCGAAGGCCGTGTATATCTCCAACTGTCGGCATCCGGTAACTCATGCAGGGGGCGGGAGAAATCCTGATGTCCTGCGAAAATCCGCGAAGAAGCTCAGATTCGTTTTTGACCCGGACATCTATCGTATAAACAGCCACGATATTGTTTTTACGCCTCGCGTCTATGGATTTGCGGATTATCGTAAAGTCAAGAAGCTCCCGCTCGGATATATTCAGCCGTTTGACAATGCTCGCTGCCAGAGCGTCCGGCTTGTGGTCGAAGGGCAGTGTTATATCTCTGAGTCTGATCATAAGTTTCAATTCTTCAGTGAATCAGAAATTTACATTTACAGCCGAATATAAATGGGGCATGGTCCTTGTTCAAATTAAAAATGATATGGGATTACGCATTGTAAAAAATCGCAGGCCGGGATATCAGATTTGCGATCGCCGCTTTGAGGCCCAGCAGGACGCCGGTTCGATTCTGTACGACTTTGCAATCGTTTAGCACGAGCCTGCGAAGGACGTATAGTCACCTCGGGCCGCCTTCAACGAAACACTAATAGTCTGTCAAATTTTATTTGATAGCCTGGAAGGGTGGCAGCCTCAAGCGCAGCTTGGGGATGGTTTCTCTTGTATTCACCATCCCCAAAGCCTTCGGCTTTGAGGCTGCCACCCAACTGTGGGAATGACAACTTATAGATTTAAGCTTGACAGAGTACTAGCTCAGCTTAACGGGTTTCTGCTCTTTGGCGGATTTATAAATTGCCAGTATCACTTCCACGGCTTTGCGGGCCTCGCGCCCGTCGATCCAGAAATCCTCGCCGGAATCGAGGGCATCGAGAAACGCCTTGAAATTCCGCGTATGATTTTCGTGTGTGATTGCCGCCGGGTCGGATACGCCGCCGCCACCTTCGATCTCGCCGAATTTCTTCAGGACTTCGGCGTCTTCCGGCTTCTCGTCGGCAAACTGCCAGACGGTTATGCTGTTTTCCACATTGACAATGGTGCCTTTTGTGCCGGTAATTTCGAACCGCCTGAACTGGCCCGGGTACGAAGCGGTCGTGCCGTAAATCATGCCCAGCGCCCCGTCGGTATATCGCAGCACGGCGGCAGTGGTATCCTCGGCTTCGATCTGCGGATGGCCGAGATTTGCCGTGAATGCCTGCACCGATTCGATGGGCGGCATAACGTCACAGAGCATATCGATCATGTGAATGGATTGGTTCATCAGCGCGCCGCCGCCGTCGAGTTTCCATGTGCCGTGCCAGGAGTCCGTGTAATATTCGTTGGTGCGCCACCAGGGGACATAGATGCCGGCGTAGGTAATCACGCCGAGACGCCCGGAATTGATTGCCTCCCTGATCGGAACCATCATATCGTTGAACCGGTAGGGGAATATGCCGCCTAAACGCGTGCCGGCTTTTTCGTGAGCCTCGGTCATCAGATCGATTCGCTCTAATGTAATTTCCAGCGGCTTTTCGCATATTACATGCTTGCCCTCCCCCGCTGCGGCAATCGTCGGCTCGGCGTGGAATCCGCTCGGCGTGGCGATGGTGATGATATCGATTTCATCGCTCCGGATCATCTGCTCGTAATCTTCAAAGGCACGGACGCCATACTTGTCAGCAAGTTGTTTGGCTCTGTCGGCGATCTTATCACAGCAGCCGATGAGCTTCGCGTTGGGCAAG
>DAOVMB010000210.1 GCA_030630905.1 Sedimentisphaerales bacterium | reverse complement strand
TTATGCTTGAGCATATTTACTTGCGGCTCGAAAGGAAGCAAGCACTCAAAAGATTCTATCAAGAGACTCTTGAGAGATTTCCCGATAGTGCACTTTGGCTTAATCGGTCGGGTACGTATGCTATTAAGACAGGCGAATTTGACAGGGCCGAGCAGTTATTTAAACAAACATTTCTGGCCAGATGGGAACTTCACCTCGCTCAGGACAATTCAAACGATAAGGATATACTATATTTGACGGCGTTCGATGGCTATTTGAAAGCACTGATTGCAGGGGCCGGCACGCCTAACACGACAAGCTGGAATCCCTCTAAGCTGAATAAGGTCTTCGAAGAGTGTGACAAATATAAGGATGATACTCTTGCTCCCGCAGCATATTTGCGGATGGCCCAGGCGAAGGCGGCTCTCGGTGACAAACCGGCCGCTATAGAATATTGCCGAGCCGCTGTTGATATGGCTGGAGATGACCAGATGCTTGCCGCTGATGTTCTGCTGAGAATGTACCTAATAGTGGGAGCCGAGGAGGTCATGAAGTTTTGCAGGCATAAACTCGGAACCGATCCTGATTCTCTCGCTGCTAATTTTACTATGTTCAACCTTGCAAAGATTAGAGGTCAGTACGAGGAAGCCTTAAATTATATCAGCAAATGCATCAATCTTACGGGCGCTGATAGTCTTCGCAGAATCGATTACACCCTTAAAAAGGGGGGTATTTTGATCTTATTGCACGAGATAAGTTCCGATAAGAATTATCTGAAAACAGCTATCTCAGATTACGAAAGTCTGTTGGCTAAAATGCCGAGTAATACCGGAGTAACGACTGTTCTCAATAATTTGGCGTATTTGCTTGCCGAGAATAATGAAAGGCTTCCGGAGGCTCTTGGATATGCCAAAAGGGCGCTGGATGCTAAACCGAATAATCCGGTTGTGCTGGATACTTATGCTTATGTGTTGCTTAAGAACGGGGAAAAAGAGCAAGCTGCCGGATTTCTGGCGGCCGCTTTGCAACATTATGAGCAGGATAAAATTCTCATACCGGCAGAAGTATATGAGCATAAAGGCATGATAAAAGAGGAACTTGGAGCGAAAAACGAAGCACTTGCTGCTTATAAACAAGCGCTGGAAGCAGGTGGAGATAGATTGTCACAGAAAACCAGACAGCGAATAGGGAATGCTATTGGGCGTGTTTCGCCTTAGTGACAAATGCGAAAAGTATAAAATTTGGATACTCGTAAAGCGTTATTCGTTTTGTTTGGATAATTCTGAATGGAGATAATAATGGCAGAAGAAAAACCCAGAGCTTCGAGCAGGATGTCAGGGCCGGTTGGGCCAAGGTCGCCCGCGGCAGCCTCGATGACAGCGAAAGAGGTTTTCGGGATATTACGCCGCCACATATTGCTGATAATTTTTCTCACCGTGCTGGGTTTGGGGGCCGGTGGCGGAGCATGGAAGCTCCTGCAGATCCGTTTCCCAAAATATACCGCCAAAACCTTTATCCAGGTCTTGCCCCCGACAGAAACAGACCCGATGACAATCGGGACCGTTCAGTTGCAGAAGGATATTTTATACGGTTATCGTCAATCTATAGCCTACCTCATAAAACAACAGAGCACCCTTGAAGATTTGCTCGACAGGGATAATGTCAAAGAGACCAGGTGGTTTACACGCTGGGACGGTGACAGGAGAAGGGCGGTAAATTACCTCAACAAACATTTTGGTGCTTATGCTCACAGGGACAGTGAGTTTGTTTCGATATCTATGACCTGTAGTGCCGCTAAGGAAGCAGCGGATATCGTTAACGAAATGCTGAGTTTGTTCCTTGCCACAAGAGGAGACACGAAACAGCAGGAAATATCCAAGAAGCTCCAAGGCCTTGAAGAACAGCGTTTTCGAGTTCAAATCGAATTGGACGCGGCCAATAAAGGATTGGATGATATTCGCGCGGATAATCTAACCGATCTTGAACAGCCTGCGGGACGCTATTTCCAGCACACAATCACAATCAGGCTGAATAGTCTCGAACTTCAGAAGAATGATCTCGAGCTGGCAATAAAGCAGTTCGAGGCCGATTTCGTCAATCTTCAGAGGTTGGCGAAGGAGCCGATTGCCGAGCAGATTGAATTTCAGATAGAACGAGATCCCGTGATGATTACCCTTGCTCAGCAGATTGCCTATCTGGAGGCCCAGCTATCGGGCAGGCTCACGAAGTTCGGCGAGAATCACAGAGATGTGCGACAGACAAGAGAGTTGATAGAAGAGACTAAAAACAAAAGAGAGCAAAGAAAAAGCGAAATCGCAGATCAGACCCGGCAGGCGAACCTGAAGAATGCACGGGACGGTCTGATTGTCCTACGAACAAGATTCGAGCAGTTGGAAACACTCCGACAGGAGGCAGAGGCACAGAAAAAAGAGCTTGATATAGCCCGAATACAATATGCAAAGGGAGTAAAAATAAGGGACGAAAGACTCATAATGCTTGACTCGATTAAAGAGCAGGTTGAGAAATACAAGATAATGTACAATGACCCTGAGACACCTAAAGTGCTGGCTGTCGGGCTCGCTCCGATACCGCTGGAAATGGTATTTTCCCGCCAGTGGTGGCTTTGGTTCCCGACCGGAACGGTATTGGGCTTGCTGCTTGGCTTAGGTCTTGCCTTTCTTGTCGAGCTTGCCAATGACCTGGTGCGGACACCGAGTGACGTTGCCAGATTTCTGCGTATTCCGCTTCTTGGTGTTATCCCCGATGCATCCGAGGATAGTCAGGTTCGCCGGGTCGAGTTATGTCACGTTGTTCGCCAGGCGCCTTATTCGGTCACGAGCGAATCGTACAGGCGATGCCGGACAAACTTGAAGCTGTCCGGCCCGCCGGACTCTTTTAAGACTTTGCTTGTCAGCAGCGGTATGGCACAGGACGGCAAGACTTCTATGGCGGTTAATCTTGCAACAACCTTTGTCGCCACGGACAAAAAAGTGTTGCTGATCGATGCCAACTTCAGGCAGCCGAATTTGCACTCGCTGTTTCCGAAAGAGCAAGCCAAAGACTCGGCAGAACATTTTGATTTTGGTTTGAGCAGTGTCCTGATGCACCAGTGCACTCCCGCTGAAGCGGTCAGGCCGAGCGGTATAGAGGGTCTCGATTTAATCGAATGCGGGCCGTTGCCTGCCAACCCGGCCGAACTCCTCGGCAGCGCGAGAATGGAAGAGCTGCTCGCCAGGCAGCGTAAGAACTACGATTATATCATAATCGACGGGCCGCCCGTGCTGCTGGTTAGTGATGCCAAAGTGCTCGCCGGGCTTGTCGATGCGACGCTACTGGTATTCAACGCCGCGGCAACAAGCAGAGGCGCCGCCCAAAGGACGATTCGTGAGTTGAAGGATGTCAATGCCCGAATAGTCGGCTGCGTGCTCTTTGCCGCAAGGTCGATCAAGGGCGGCTATTTCCAGGAGCAGTTCAAATCTTACAGGAAATATCAGAAAAAGGCACAACTTGCGAGTAGCACTGCCTGAGCCTCCCGGATATAATAAAGAATACTTGTGACGTCTTTAAACCTGTAAGTCGAATTTCTTTGTAAAAGGCTGATTTGATGGAGAAATTTTTAGTGACCGGCGGAGCCGGTTTTATTGGTTCGAATATCTGCAAAAGGCTCGTCTCGCAAGGCTGCTTTGTAAGAGTTGTTGACAATCTTATCACAGGCAAAAAGAGCAATCTTGCCGAAGTGATAGACAAAATAGAATTTATCCAGGCCGATATGGGTGATTCGGAGGTTGCCCAATCTGCTATGAAAGATATCGACGTCGTTTTGCACCAGGGGGCTTTGCCCTCGGTGCCCGTGAGCATTGACAATCCTGCCGCCACACACAAACACTGTGTGGACGCAACATTCACACTTCTCCTGGCTGCCCGTGATGCCGGCATAAAACGTTTTGTCTATGCGGCGAGTTCCTCAGCTTACGGCGATGCACCAACCTCGCCCAAGGTCGAAACGATGCCTGCGAGCCCTCTTTCGCCCTATGCGGTGGCCAAACTCACCGGCGAATACTATTGCTCGGTTTTCTGCAAGATATTCGGTCTTGAGACTATTTCGCTGCGGTATTTTAATGTCTTCGGTCCGCAGCAGGACCCGACGAGCCAATATGCCGCCGCGATCCCCGCTTTTGTGACAGCAATCTTGAAAGACGAGCCGCCCACTATTTACGGCGACGGAGAGCAGAGTCGCGATTTTACATATATCGACAACGTTGTCGACGCCAACTTACTAGCCGCAAGGGCCAGGCAAACAAAAGGAGAAGTAGTAAATATCGCCTGTGGTCAGGCTGTCACCGTCAATGAAATCATAGATATGATAAACGAACTGCTCGGCAAAAGCGTGAAACCGACATACACTCCCCCTCGCCCCGGCGACGTAAAACATTCCCTCGCCGACATCACCGCCGCCCAAAACCTAATCGGATTCAAACCCACAGTATCTTTTCGTGAAGGCCTACAGCTTGCGATTGATTGGTATCGTGAGAATCTAATATAGGCAATCAGATCAGTTTAGTTTTTCACCTTCTAATCTGGCGACTACCGCGGCTCCGTAGGCGTCACCCCACAAGTACTGGGACGGGAGGTTTATATTGACAGTGATATAGAAGAGGCTACTATAATATTATTGATAGCCCCATTTAGGTGCTTTGCCAGATTTGGTTTTCAGTGATTCTCGTAATAGGTAGAAATTATGAAGAAAGTACGTTGTTATGTAGCTGTTCTTCTGTGTATCGCCATTCTTATGCAGGGATGTAAAGTCAAGAAGGCCAGTTTTATAACAATAGGCACAGGAGGCGTAACGGGAATCTATTATCCTACAGGTGTTGCTATATGTCGAATGATTAATAAGAAATTTGATGAGTACGAGATTAAAGCGACCGTTGAATCGACAAGCGGCTCCGTATTCAATGTTAATGCCGTGTTAAACGGAGACTTAGTGTTTGGTGTTGTTCAATCGGACAGGCAATATCAGGCGTATAACGGATTGGCTGAATGGTCCAAATATGGAAAACAGACAGACCTGCGGTCACTATTTTCAGTCCACCCCGAGTCAATTACCTTAATCGCATCAGAGAAAAGCGGCATCAGGGAAATTAAAGACCTAAAAGGCAAAAGGGTAAATCTTGGAAACCGCGGCTCCGGATATTTGCAGAACTCAAGGGATGTGCTAAAAGCAGTAGGACTTGCTGAAGGAGATGGTCTCAATGCCGAATACGCTAAAGCCGTAGAGGCACCCGGCTTACTGCAGGATGAAAGAATTGATGCCTTCTTCTATACAGTGGGACATCCCAATAGTAACATTAAAGAAGCAACATCCGGCAGAATTAAGGTATTTATTGTACCTATCAGAGGGCCGG
>DAOVMB010000093.1 GCA_030630905.1 Sedimentisphaerales bacterium | reverse complement strand
GGATGTTTCGTGATGGTCGAGGACCATGACCGGCTTGTCGTTTTGCTTGAGGTAGTCGTTGAATTTCACCAGTTGGCTGTGGCTGTTGGTATCGACAATGAGAATCAGATCGAATTGACCGAACCGCCCTGCTGTCAGATCGTCGATCTGGACATCTTCGCCGAGGACGGCAGGCTTTTCGGTGAACAAAAACTCATACCACTGCGGCGCCGCCGAAAGCAGCAGCGGCGTGACATTCTTGCCGAGAGCTTCCAGCGACTCACACATCGCCGTAACGCACCCGCAGGCATCGCCATCGGGTTTCGTATGTGTCGTGATCAAGATACACTTGGATTTGCTGATTAGATCTATTGCTTTTTTAAAATTGTCATTGCTTACCATATACAAATCCTTTGCAATACAAAATGTGCGCTCGGTATACTGAATGTGCCATAAACGAGACATACCTCAATATTTTGTTGATGGCCTCAATTCAGCTTCTATTCGCTCGGCTAAGAACATCTTTAAAAGGGATTGATTAAGTATATGATAGGTATATACACATGTCAAGCATGTTATTTTGCAGATTCGCCGTTAATCATTACGTTGTCCATAGCCAGGTTTTTTTTACTCCAATTACGATATTGGATTTCTTGACGTTTACGAAAGCACAATTCTTCAGATAGATACCGGTTATCACACGTTAGAGTTTGGCATTGGCTTCAATGCCGGAGGATTCTGTGTCAGGGGAGAACGCCGGGCTGAGCGGGCCGAGAAAGTCTGCCATTGCTCTCTCTACAAGCAGGAGTCTGTTACGGAACGTTTCGGGATTGGCTGGGTACGTGCGTTCTTCGGATTCAGGCGAAAGTTCACCGGAAGCCTGATTGTTTCGCAGACGCATGACGGGAATCATCCTGCTCTCAAGATAGAACGACCTTATGTAATTCTCGACCATCTCGAGCATGGTGAATAAGGCATAGTTTTTGCATAACCATTTCAACTTGGGCAATGTGCTGCTGAGGTTCACGTAACATTTGAATTGCCTCAATAAGCTCAGCGGCAAATGAGGGTGGGCCGGATCGATCTCGCGAGGATGAACATAGATAATTAACGGCCGACCTGCTGTTTGCAATTTGTCTATTCCCCACTTTATCATCAGTTTGTTGGCCAACCTTAAGTACCCGCCACCAAATAAACTTGTCCTATGACCGAAGATTTTGACAATTGACATTGGAATCTCGAGCAGGTGTCCGCTCCGAGTCTCGATAAAGTAAGGTCCCAGAGGTGAATCCGCAATCCCACCGTGTCCCCGTGAAGCGGGAAATACACTTGAGTCGTATTGATAGCCCGATTCCTTAATCACATCGAAGGCCCATGGCGCCTTCTTGGTAATGCTAAAACCGGGTGCTCGGAAGCCTCTGATTTGGTCTCCGATTGTATTTTCCAAAATATCCCTGGCCAGCGTAATATCTTCTCGAAATGCGTTCGGTCCGACTTCATACGCCAGAACGTGCGCGTAGCCGTGGCTGGCTATTTCATGGCCGGAGTCTCGGCACATACATACCAAATTCTTATGCCGCTCGGCAAGCCACCCTAACCAGAAGAAAGTGACTTTCACCGAAAAGGAGTCGAGTACAGCCAACAACTCTTCGAGATTTCTCTCGATCCGAGATTCGAGAGAAGTCCAATGCTCGATGCCCGGCACAGCGGGGCTGTCCAAAATGTGAAACCAATCCTCAACGTCGATGGTCAAACACGAATGCAGTTTGCCTTTCGGCTGGCTCTCTGATGCCAACATGAGTTTTTCCTCCATGAAAAGATAAGAACTGTTCCCTTAGACTTATAGCTTCCTGCTACTTGTCATTTAGAACATCCTGATTATCGGCGTCCATTCCTAACCGTGATGACCGTGATCTCCGGCGGGCAAAAATACCTCATTTTGATTCTTGAGGTTCCCACACCACGTGACGTATACCCAATCATGCCGTTATAGCTCCATTTGCCGCTTGCTATTTTTCGGCCGGCCGTCGGGCCGCAGAACACGACGAAACCGCCCGGCAAACAGATCTGCCCCCCGTGAGTGTCACCAGCCAGGTATAAGGAATATCCCGCTCCTGCTGATTCCTTGTACTTCGCAGGCGAATGGCACACCATTATTTTGAATGCGCCGTCCCATGTATTGCCGTCGGTTAATACAATGTCATCCGCTTTATAGTGGCTCGGATCATCCATCCCAGCCAGGTATAACTTATCTCCTTTCCTTTCAAGGCATAAACCTTCGTTTATCAACATCTCCACACCATATCCCTCTAACAGTTCGGCGGTCCTGTAGAGGTCATAATTGCCCAATATCCCAAATACTCTTGATTTCTTTTTGAGTAGTTTTGCTATCTGCTCGATTTGCGAATAAACATGGTTAGGATCTGCATTTCGACCGTAAGTGTAATCGCCCCCCAGAATACAGTAGTCATAATCGATATTGCCAACAATGCTGAGCACCTTGTCGACCAACAGGTTCGTTCCATCCAAATGCAGGTCGGTTACGAACAATATGCGTACATTATCAAATCCTTTCGGCAGATGGCCAAAAACCAGCTCCATGTTTTCCACCCGGAGATCAAGAGCATTTCTCAAGCCCACACTTCTAATGAGACTTACTCTAAAGAGAAAATCAAGAACACCCCAACGCCATTGAACTTTCTCCTTTTGTTCCTGCTCCTGGTTTTCAACAAGTATTCTGCTCTCACTAATAGCACGCATTTTTGTTTTCAATGTTTATTAACAGGGTAGAAATTTTTATGAAGCAAGTCGCAAAAAGTATCCGCTTATTAATTATGGCAGACTGCAACTGATGTATGGACCGGCCAGCCGCGTGAACCAGAGCGGCAGCTTTTTCCATGTTTCCACTCGTGCTGCATATTTTGGATTGTCCGGTTTGGCGATGGACAGGTTATGACCCGGGCGTGTCCAATATTGATACGCTAACGGAATCTGTTTGGCCCCCCATCGTTTCTTAAATACATGCTGTCCACTGTTCACTGTGCTTCTGCCAAAGTCGAACCATTGTGCGCCCGAAGCGCCGAAGTGTTGTATCGCCGCCCAGTTCAGGAGATAATTCGGACTGATGTCATTATACTCAGTCAGGACGGCTCCCCAACGACTTTGCGCCAGCCCGTTAAAGGCGTATACGAACAATCCCCCCACGGGTGTTCCGTTCAAATGCACCAGGAAAATGCGACTATCATCGGGAAAGGCCCTGAGAACTGCAGTGAAGAGCCTGCGGGGATAACACGGTGTTCCCAACTGATGCATTCGCCGGGTCCATATTCGATAGAAATCGGCCAACATCTCCGAGCCGCCGGTTACAACCATGAGACCGGCTTTCTTGGCTTTTCGGATGCGGTTGCGCATCTGGGGTCGCAATCGCGTCCAGAGTTCGGACGGATCGGAGGTTAGCGGCAGAAACATGGTGACCTTGTCGGTGCGCCGATGCAAGTCGTAAGGCAGAGGCTCGATGTTCCTGAACTCCATTGATTCGCACTCTTGTTCTTCACTCAGTTCGACGGCACGCTCGTATAAAGCCCTTGAAGCCGCTTCATTTTCTGCAAGGGGGCCGCCATAGTTGCTGAATGCCTGGGAGATCATCCTATTGCCGAATAGTCGGCTGCGGATAAGTGTCAGGGGAAGAATCCCGCATACGTTGTCATCCTGATATGCAACCAGGTGGAAGGATTTATGTCCCAGGGGTCGTACGACGTCCTGGGCCCATGCGAACAGGTGACAGAGTTTGGCCCCGGGCATCCGTCGAACAAAATCATCTAATTCAGGATGGTTGGCGTTACAAATATCGACATCCATTGCTTAATCCTCCATGAACTCTAAAACTCTTACACAAGAGCATGCTTATGATTATTCATATTCTTTAGATATGGGCCGAACAATAGTTTTATTATAGTTGTCGGGATTAGTCTTCTTCTTCGATTCTTTTGAGCCATGCTTCCCTCCAAAAGTGAAAGCAGGACCGGTCACAACCGCCGAATTCGGACCCATCGCACATAACTCCTTCGAGTATCACAGTATTCGTCATTTTCCTCGATTTGCCATTGGTCTCGAGCAATATATTCTCAATGCGTTTGAGGATCCTGTATCGTTTGCCGCAGAACTTCCTCATGCCTGTCATCCACAGAAGGCCCTTATGCTTTCTATCCGGACCGAGCGTGGCCAGAATATCATCAATTGATTTGACCTCTACAAGCTCACCCGGTCTTAAGTCAAGGATCTCCGAATCGGATGACGACCTTTTGTTCTCCATCAATGTTTGCTGAACGTCTTGACAATTGCACCGGGACGGGCTCCTGTTGATCAAGATATGACTCAGCATTCGCCAGACGCCCATGTTCTCAAAATGCCAAACCGCATAACTGCGAATCTTCTGATATACTTTGAACGGCCTATTCATGAGGCGGGGAGTGGAACATGTTTGCAGACAGTCGAACTGACCATGACACGATCTGCAATGGAACGACATAATAACACCTCCGAAAATAATTAGTCTGATTTCTTTATACGGACAAAACCGTGACTGAACCTGTAACTTGCCAACACGCACAATATAAATTGCATATTACTAAGTATTCATCTGCCGAAACACATGTTGAATTTTTCGATATCCCTGTTTGATAGAATGTTGAAAGCTTTTTTTCCCAATTCCGGAAAGCGAAGAGCCCAGTCAAAGTCAATTAAGTACGGCTTGCCGGACCGCTCCTCAATTATTATGTTGCCGTATTTTATATCATTCCAGATGAAACGGGCCTTGTGTATCTTGTTGAGTTCGGCGAAGATAAGTTCGATGAATTGCGAGTCAATGACGTCGCTCAAAACGCGCCTGCATTCCGGGATGCGGTTCATCGATCTTTTTCTTTTACCGGAACGTGTCAGTCCGGGATTTTCTTCTATGTCACGGTCTCGAACAATCGCTCCCCTGCCGGCTAATTCTTCGCGGAGTACCCGGCCCGAGATGTACGAAAAAGTAAGCGTCAAATTATCGAAATCAACGTCCATTATCACAGGCATATTACAACCGGCGCGCCCGAGGTGATAATGTGCTTCAATCTCATTTACAAACGAGGATTTATTACCTTTGTAATGCTTTTCTATACAGACATATCCATCTACGGCTACTACTCGCAGGCCAAATCGTTTTCTTGCCAGAAACTGCTTCTTAGAGACACTCGGCACGTTTGAGATTTCCCCTACCTTCGACAGCAGGAATCCATCCTGGTCTATTTCACCAAGCTCAACTTTATGTGATTGTTGCCGGGCGTCTTCAGATGGCCGAACCTTCTCCAAATCTAATCCCAGTTGTTGCACCTTAGTCTTGTAACCTTTATCCGTCAGACTCAGCAGCGCTTCCTTGTTCTGCCGCCAATACCGTATCTTTTTCTCTGCAAAATAGTATTTCAGCGCTGTCCTCTTAATCAACGTGTAAAGTCGTAAACAAACAGGCAACACCGGTATTACAGCAGGCAAGACAATACAGATATAAACGGCATACAAACAACGCAGAAATCCGTTTCTTATGAGGGCAACCGGCATAATTCTATCGCACATCGAAGTCTGATATATTTACACTCCAGTTATTCATGTTAAAAACGGAGCTGTCAATTACATCGGGAATCAGTATCTTTCCGGTCATTCTTATTCTCTGCGGTTTCTTCGAATCAGGAGCCTTCCAGAGTCCGGCGGGCCTTGAGGGCAGCTTGCCCACATAAATGATAATATCTACAGCATTGACAGCCGTTCGACAGATTTGCTTTACTGCTCTTGCAAGAGAGGCGGCAGTTAGCGGAACGACATCAATAATATACAACGTTCGAATCCCGCCTTCTTCATCGTATATTTTGTAAATGCATTCAGCTCCTTCTCCAAGACCGATTCTGTTGTAGCTCTCATCATATCTGTGCCGCTCAAACTGCTTATCTACGACTTTTGCTATGTCGTATCTTGCCTCTGAATTCCTATGTATTCTGCAAAATCGAGTTATAACTCTACAGAAACCTCGCGACAGACCATTGAGGGGTTTCAGCTTTTGAACAACAGAACTAATATTCAGAGGCAGGACATAATAATCCAATTCGCCTATGTCTGTGTATTTAAGAAGTCTCCTTTGGACGGCGTAAAAATGTTCGTTAGGAAAGCCGAAAATAAACGGAATACCGTCACTTATAAGGCCTTCATGTACAACGTTTGCCATTTTCACAAAGTGACCTCCCCCCCGGTATTTTGGATCGACCATCGTATCTACGGAAAGAGAGAATATTTGTTCTTCTCCAAAGAACTGATATCGCCCCGGCACAGCGCTGAATGCCCCTACGACGACTTTTTCGTGCAGCATCAGCCCGTGATATGAGTAGCCCTTTGGCGTATAAAAGAATTTCCGTTCAAATGAGTCTTTTGTCATTTTCTTATTAAAAACCCGCAGAAACAAATCACGCATCTGCTCTTGTTCGGATTCGGTGAGCTGATCGGTTCTCTTGAAGACCACGTATGTCCTGGGTTTACATTTTAAGCGTTTTTTGTCGTGGGCGATTTGAGCCAATTGGCAGCCCTGCGATCCGTCAAGCTGATCCTGAAGTGATCGTGAACTTATGGACATGCTAATATCCTTGAAAATGGTCGTTGGGTAATCATTCGACCTGCGGTAGAGAACCATCATAGTCAGCGGATAGGTATGCTTTGCGACAATGGAGTTTTCTCTTCGGCCGAATAGTGTCGGCCATTCAAAATGCTCAAATACAGCTTCTCAACCTGCTCACTGATCGACTGCCAGGAGTAATGTTGTCTGATACGCTCTTTGGCTCCTACATTCACAGCTTCCACTTCGTCGCGATGCTCGAGCAGCCAACGCAGGCGGTCTAACAGATTGTCGATATTTCTGTTGGTAAAGTGAAAACCGGTGTCTCCGATGGCTTCCAGATTTTCCGTGATGTCACTGACGAGACAGCAATTACCGTAACTCATTGCTTCGAGAATGCTCAGCGACAAGCCCTCCGCTTCGGATGGCTGCGCATACACGTAGCAGTGGCTGAAAAGTTCTTCGAGAAGGCGTCCCTCGACGAAACCGGGAAACAGTATTCGCGGGTCACCCCCGGCCAGTTCGAAGAGTTTCTTTCTGTATTTCGTAGCTCTCTGAGCATCGCCGGCAATTACAAGTTTCATATCCGTATCAAGTCGTCGAAACGCTGAAACCAGATAGTGGACGCCCTTTTCGGGCACCAGGCGACAGGCGTAAAAGATATACTTGTTCGGCTCAATACCCAGTCGATAGATTTCTCTGGCTTCGGTTTTCGGCTTAACCTCTGCCGCTGTGGGTATGTACTGCATTTCAATGCCCCGTTGCGTTCGATAGAAAGAACATTGTGTTCGGGAAACGGCCGTATTAATATGAGATTGGGATAAGGCCAGTTTCTCCAGAATCTTCACTACGGACCAGGTGAGCGTGCCCCAGCGTTTGCGTTTCCATTCCAGACCCAGACCATGCACCTGCAGCACGCATTTGGCCCCGCGAAGTTTGGGAAGCCAGGCAAATGCACCCGGGGGAAAACTGTGGAAATGTACGATGTCATATTTTTTCAAGCTCGAGCTAATCGCAGCAGTTACTGAACAAGACAGCTTCTGCAAACACGGTGCGGCAAATGACGGAACACTCACAATCCGCATTCCCAGATACCGCTGCGGCACGTCACCGTAGTGACGCATCGTGTAAACCGTGACTTCGTGCCCCCGCTGGACAAGGCGCGAACCGAGTTCCGATGTGTACTTTTCGATACCACCTCCCCATATAATGTTCTTAACGGCCAAAAACGCTATTCTCATAATTGATTCTCCATTGTTGGGTGTGTTGCAACAGAAGGTTCGAGCTTTAACGGGTAATGTCCCG
>DAOVMB010000204.1 GCA_030630905.1 Sedimentisphaerales bacterium | reverse complement strand
CTCCGTGCAGTTCAACTGCCAGTTTTACCTCCTTGTCCGTTTGTGTCTGTCGATTTAGCTGGAGATCTATACCCGCGAATCCGGTAGGGGAGAAGGCGGACCAGAATTCTTTCTGCTTTGCCTTCAGTACAGTATACAAGTCATTGTCCAGAGGCATGTTGTCGCTCGTGACCCGGATTCCGTACTTCAGATTTGGCCCGAAGTCACTGCATGAGCCATTAATGAAAAGCCGGGTCTCGCCGTGTTTGCCGCTCAGGTTGTTAAGTGTCACGCTGTTTTTGGTAAAATCAATCCGGCCGGCCAGGTGCTCTATCGCGTACGGAAATCTGTTATAGCAGAATGCAACATCTTTGCAATGTACCCTACCGGCCATCGTACTTTCACTCAGCCGGCTTAAATTCCCCGACATCTCAAGTTCGGCATCCGCCATTCCCTGAGGTTGGAACATGTCAAAAAAACCCTGCAAAGCGGTAAATAGGCCGGACTTGCCCAGAAAAACAGGCCCGACGGATGCAAGGTTGTCCAGTGCCTCGTTGCGTCTCGATTCCAAATCCGGCACACTCAGCTTCAGTGAGAAATCATTGTTCCGGTCGTATTTGAACTCGGCGGCTAATACGTCTACGAACCAGGCCATCTCAAGCTCAGGGACATCAATAGAAGAAATTCCGCCCGTAATCGTTACGATACCCGGCTTCCAAAATCCCTTCAAACGGTTTTTGCTGAAACCGGAAGACATTGTGGCAGTCGTAATTTCAAATCTATAACCCTTTTCCGTTTTTTCGTCGAGGCCAAAGCTGGCGTCAAGAGGTACCGAAACGGCAACTTGTGACTGCCCATTTGAAATCTTGCTATATTGTAACGTGCCGTTTTTAAGGCTAATACGAGGCATCTTGCCGATTTGGCCTTTGGGAGGTTTGATTGTAAGACCGGATAAATTCGACCAGCCCGTGTCCAAATCGTATTGGGCGGTGAAGACGAAATCGTCAATATTTATGACCTTTAATCTTGGCCGGAGTAAAAGCACGCTGCCTACACTAAGTTGTCCGTATACCTTTTTAGCTTTGAGTATAGTGTCGCGGTCATTTCCCTTTTTTGGATTAATGACAAGTTGTTCGATGAAGATTGAGCCGTTGGTTTGGAACTCAATCGATCCGGTTCTTATATTCGTATTTGTCAGTTTGGCAATCTGTCGTATGGCAATATAGCTTAGAACCCGGCCCGCCTCTATATAGAAAAACCACAAAAGAGGGGTCAATACCAGGCTTGCGACAAGCCAGCAAGCGATTATTTTTAGTATCGATTTTCGAGATTTAAGCCGGGCCATAATTAATTATCATTAACAGCTATTTGTTCGTTTTAATCGCCTTATCGGCAATATCCCGTCTGCAATATGCCCCTTCGAATTTTATTTTATCTACAGCTTGATATGCCCGCGTCTTAGCATCTGCAATTGTCCGGCCCAGTGCGGTAACACCCAGCACTCTGCCGCCATTAGTGACGATTTCTCCGTTTTGGTCTTTGGTTCCGGCGTGGAATACGACCACATCTTCGAACTGCCGGGCTTCTTCCAAGCCGGTTATCTTTTTACCCTTTTGATAATCGTCCGGATAACCTCCCGAGGCCATGACTACACAAACCGCCGGCCGCGGATCCCATTCGAGCTTAACCTGGTCCAGTGTGCCGTCACAGACAGCTAATAATGCTTCCAACAGATCGCTTTTCAGCCTCATAAGAATAGGCTGGGTCTCTGGATCTCCGAAGCGGACATTGAATTCCAGCACTCTGGGCCCGCCGGCGGTAATCATCAGCCCTGCATACAGCACCCCCCTATACGGCGCGCCGCTGCGATTCATGCCGTCAACCACCGGCACAAGAATTTCCCGCGTGATCTGATTCATCAAATCATCGGTAACTATGGGAGCCGGGCTGTAAGCGCCCATCCCCCCGGTATTGGCACCGGTGTCACCGTCGCCGATGGGCTTGTGGTCCTGCGATGATTCCATCAGATAAATATTTCGCCCATCTACGAATGCCAGGATTGATGCCTCTTCGCCGAGCAGTTTATCTTCGACGATGATTCTGTCGCCTGCCGAGCCGAAGATTTTGTCGCACATGACTTTTTCCGCCGCTAATATCCCATCAGAAGGATCGTCGCAGACAAAAACACCTTTACCCTTTGCAAGGCCTGCGGCTTTGATTACAACCGGTTCATCCCTGCTTGCAATATATGCTTTGGCATCTTCGAATCTATCGAAGGTTCTGCCCTCGGCGGTGGAGACGCTGCTGGAGCGCATGAGTTGCTTGGCGAATGCTTTATCCGCTTCAAGTTGGGCGGCCTTGGCACTCGGGCCGAACGCTTTTATCCCGGCAGATTCGAACTTATCGACTATGCCCGCTGCAAGGGGATCTTCCGGGCCAACCACCACAAGCCCTACGTTGTTTTGCCGTGCGAACTCCAGAAGTTTACTGCTATCGTCAGAGCCGATTGGAATATTTTGGCCGTGTTGTGCCGTGCCGGGATTGCCCGGCGCGATATATAGCTTGGTCAGGGCTTTCGATTGAGCCAGCTTCCAGGCGATTGCATGCTCGCGTCCGCCGCTACCGATTAAAAGTACGTTCATCTTTTACCTCAAATAAAACAAGTTCATGCTCAAACCGGTCAGTTTGAGTTCATAGTTCATTGATGTTGAACAACGAACTATGAACAATGAACTAAGAACTCAATAGGAGCTATAGTCTAACAGAGCGGGCGGTTTGGCTCAAGCTTTTTTGGCAATCAAGCGGGAGGGCCGTAAAAAGCAGAGAATAGATTTTTATCTTTAATCACAGCGGCAAGTGTTTATAATGGGTCAGCGTTCTTATTCTATAATTAAAAGGCGAATAAATAAAAGGTGTTTGAGATGAATAAGAAATGGGGCAAAATTTCGGCACTTTGTATTTTGTTTGGCGTTTTGGTTTTTGCCGGCTGCGTCGAGCCTGTTCAGTACCCGGAAATAGTCGGTGAAGTGCCGTCGAGTGTGTTTCCGGCGCAATATCGCATAGTCGGCACTTCGGTTCAGAATCGACCGATAATGTGCCTTGTGCTCGGCGATGGATCGGACGTAGCCTTAATAATGGCGACAATCCACGGCAACGAACCTGCCGGAACGCCGCTTGTCCGGCGTCTGGCCTGGTATCTGCGGCGACGTCCGGAAATGCTGAACGGGCGGAAGGTTGTGCTCATGTCTGTGGCCAATCCTGACGGCTTGGCAAATAAGAGCCGTTACAACGCTAAGGGCGTGGACCTTAACCGCAATTTCGAGGCGGCAAACCGAGTCAACAGTAAGGAGACTGGACTAACCGGACTTTCCGAGCCGGAAGCTCGCGTGATCCGGCAGCTCATCCTGGAGTACAAGCCGGACCGAATCGTCAGCATCCATCAGCCGCTGAACTGCATCGACTATGACGGCCCCGCACGAATGTTAGCCGAACGCATGGGTCAATATTGCGCCCTTCCGGTAAAGAAGCTGGGCGCCAGGCCTGGCTCGCTCGGTTCTTATGCAGGGGTCACATTAGGCATTCCGATTATAACATTTGAGATGCTGCCGGCCGACTCGCAGCTTAATTCGCAGGCACTCTGGCAGAAATACGGAAGAGCACTGCTCGCCGCTATCGTTTATCCAAATCCGGTCGAATAGAAAACAACATTTGGTTTGATCTTCTTCTATTCGTTATTTCATATCGGCTATATGCCAGTTTTCCAGTGAAAACTGTTAAACCTGAGGTTACAATAACTAGTTAACATGGGTATATTCAAATTGAACAACGAGTATAAGCCTGCGGGTGATCAGCCTCAAGCCATAGACCGGCTCGTGGAAGGTTTGCATACCGGCAGGAAATTCCAGACTCTGATGGGCGTTACCGGCTCCGGCAAGACTTTCACAATGGCTAATGTCATCGCTCAGCATAACCTGCCGGCCCTTGTCGTTTCCCATAACAAAACGTTGGCCGCCCAGCTTTACGAGGAATTCAAAGAGCTTTTTCCGGAAAACGCCGTCGAGTATTTTGTCAGTTATTACGATTATTACCAGCCGGAAGCGTATATTCCCCAGCGGGATATATACATCGAAAAAGATGCCTCGAAGAACAGCGACCTTGACCGGCTCCGCCTTTCGACTACGACCAGTCTATCAACCAGAGATGATTGTATTATTATCGCTTCGGTCTCCTGCATCTTCGGGCTTGGCTCGCCCGAGGATTACAAGGCCAGCGTTGTGGCAATTCGAAAGGGAGACCATTGCGAGAGAAACGACCTGCTCGGCAGATTGGCGGATATTCAGTACAGCAGGAACGACATCGACTTTCAGAGGGGGACGTTCAGGGTCCGCGGCGACGTGGTAGAACTACACCCTTCTTACGAATCTTTCGCGGTTCGCATTGAATTCTTCGGCGATGAAATAGAGCAGATAAGTTATATAAACCCGGTATCGGCGGAAATTCTCGCTGTTGAAGATCAGGTTTTCATATATCCGGCTCAGCACTATATTATGCCGGGCGAGAGAATCGAGTCCGCTATTGAGAGCATACAAGCCGAGCTTAAACAGCACCTAACAACACTCCGAAGCGAGGGCAAGCTGCTGGAAGCCCAGCGGCTGCAGGCACGGACGATGTACGATGTCGAAATGATGCAGGAGATTGGCTATTGCAGCGGCATTGAGAATTACGCAAGGCACCTGGCCGGCCTGAAGCCCGGAGCGAGACCCTATACGCTGATCGATTACTTCCCAGAGGATTTCCTGTTGTTTATCGATGAATCTCACGCTACGATTCCGCAGGTGCGGGCGATGTGGGCCGGCGACAGAAGTAGGAAAAGCGTCTTGATAGAGCACGGCTTCAGGTTGCCCAGCGCGCTGGATAACAGGCCGCTGCGATTCGAAGAATTCCAGGAAAGCTGGGCCAGGGTCATCTTCGTCTCGGCCACGCCTGCTCCGTTTGAGTTGGAGCTGTGCAATCATGAGGTTGTCGAGCAAATCATCAGGCCGACCGGGCTTTTGGATCCGGAAATATTCGTATATCCGGCCAACAATCAAATTCCACACCTGCTCGGCGAGATCGAGAAACGAGTTGCATGCAAAGAGCGGGTCTTGGTTACGACCTTGACGAAAAGGATGGCCGAAGACCTGTCGAGCTACATTACGAAAAAAGGCTTCAAATGCCGTTATCTGCATAGCGAAATCGATACGCTCGAAAGAATTGAGATACTCCGGGACCTGCGTGGCGGCAATTTTGACGTGCTGGTGGGCGTTAATCTGCTTCGGGAGGGCCTGGATTTGCCGGAGGTCTCAGCCGTCGCCATCCTCGATGCCGACAAGGAAGGATTCCTGAGAAGCCGGACTTCGCTGATTCAAACCATCGGCAGAACCGCACGAAATGTCAACGCGAGCGTTTTTCTGTATGCCGATAAGGTTACACAATCGATGCAGAAAGCTATTGACGAAACAGAAAGACGCCGTAAAATTCAGTTGGAATATAACAAAGAACATAACATTACGCCCGAAACGATAAAAAAGGAAAT
>DAOVMB010000103.1 GCA_030630905.1 Sedimentisphaerales bacterium | reverse complement strand
GGTGACAGAAACGGGTAACTGCCCAGAGTATTAAGTATTCGCCATATAAACATTGTTAGACCACAGAGGATTTGTTTCCATGACCAAGTCGCTCGCATCACAAGAACGTGCGCAGTCGGTCGCGGAGGAAATCGCGAACAGCGTTAGCCACGGTGTAGGCTTCCTGGCGGCAGTTGCTGTCTCCCCGGTTCTTGTAGTCTCTGCGGTTCAGCGTGACAGCGCAGCCGGAATTGTGGGCGCGAGCGTCTTCGCGTTCACGATGGTGCTACTGTACATCACATCCACGCTTTACCACACATTGCCAAGGAATAAGGCCAAACGGGTATTCCAGATTCTTGACCACGGCGCCGTCTTCCTTCTGATCGCGGGCACGTATACGCCGTTCACGCTTGGGGTGCTTCGAGGTACCTGGGGCTGGACTCTGTTTGGACTCGTTTGGGGTATAGCTGTTGTGGGTGTCGTCCTCAAGTCTATCGGGGGCGTAAGGTACAAAAGGCTCTCAACGATTTTGTATCTTGCCATGGGCTGGCTGATCATAATTGCCGTCAAGCCCTTGTGGCTCAATATGCCGTCGTGGGGCCTGTTTTGGTTGGCGGCGGGAGGAGTGGCCTACACAGCGGGAGTGGGATTTTACGCAGCCAAGCGGATTCGGTATGCGCACTTCGTTTGGCACCTGTTCGTTATCGCGGGTACTGCATGTCATTTCATCGCTGTGCTGAGGTACGCGGTCTAACCAGGCTAATTCAGCCGACGCAAAAAGCCTTTGTCATTGATTATTTGCTATTGACGATTGACTATTTATGAAATACGACTTGTAAACTGCGTTAATCAGCGGTTTATGAAAATAAGTATCCAAAGCACGCAATGCGCACTACGCAGTACGCACCACGAATAAAAGACGCCGTCTCACGGAGATTTATTTGGAATTTTCTCGACCTTTTGTGTTAATATTCGTATAATACTTAACTAAATGATTAATGATGAATGATTACTGATAAATGATAGAAGGGAAAAGGCAAAAATGAGAGTAAATAAGACAATTTCGTCTCTTATCTGCAATAAGAAAGGTGAGACGAAGAACAATTTGAGCTAAAAAATGCAAAACAAAGCCAATTTATTTCGTATTGCGTACTGCGTGATGCGTATTGCGAAAGGAATTTGAAAAAACAAAGCCAATTTTAAAAGGGCGAAATTGGCACAAAGTCTTATGTGAAAGGGAATTATGGTAAAAAACCGGCCTGCCGAGCCGAAGAAAACAAAGCCAATCAAAGCCAATTTGCCTGCACCGAAGGGGCAAACGGTTGCGACGGCAAGAAAAAAAGGTATCACGAGGGCTGTTTTTGTGCGGGGTATGCTTGATCCTCGCCAAAATATTCCACGTGTAGTCCCATATTTTTGGGGCTATCAGAATAGAAACTCGAAGGCGAAAAAAAAGTCCTGATTCGGCTCATTTTTGTTCGGTTTTTGTTTGGGTAAATTAGCGTGCCCTGCCGATTAAAGAAAGATGATATCAGATAGAGAAAGACAAGCTGAGCCGCTCTGCAAGTTCGGGCCCGGCGGCGATTTCGTCGCGGTCTGGGAGCCGAAACCTTCCGAGCGCCCGGACGCTCCGGCGAGATTGCTTGGCTCGGCGGTGCTGAGTTCAGCGTTCCGAGTTCTGCGGCACGCAGCACGAAGAACGAAGAACGAGAACAACTTATGTCCTAACGAACCGACCGTCCGTAACACGGAGAAACCGAACGATGAGATTGAGAACAGCACAGCCCGCGATTCAACTGACGCCGCGCCAGCTCCAGCTCCTGCAAATGGTGGCCCGTTTTCAGGAGAACCGCTGCTATTCCCCGACCTTAGCCGAAATGGCATCCGAATTAAACATAAGCCGAAGCACCGTATTCGAGCATCTCGCCGAACTGCGAAAAAAGAGCCTGCTTTCAGGATACCAAAACAAGGCTCGCTCTTTGAAGGTCAGTTCACACGGGCAAGAATTGCTTAGCGAGCTTTCAGGTCAAAGCTCCCCGTCCTATACGACAGAGGCCAGGAGCATCCCGTTAGCCGGCAGCGTCGCCGCCGGTGTGCCCGTGGAGGCCGTCGAGAACGTCGAATCGCTGTCGCTGAGCTCGGCCTTCGGCTCCGGCGACGACATATTCGCTCTTGAGGTCACCGGCGATAGCATGATCGACGAGGATATCCGTCAGGGTGATTACGTGATCTGCCGCCGGAGCCGTGTCGCCGACGACGGCCAGTTGGTCGTCGCTATCGTGGATGATGAGAACGCAACACTAAAAAGATTCTACAAAGAGAAAGACCGGGCCCGGCTCCAGCCTGCCAACGATGACTATCAGCCAATCTACACGGATAACTGCCGAATCGAAGCAGTCGTCATCGGACTGGTAAGAAAACTCTGACTGAACATTGCCCCCGCGTTTAATGTGCAGCTAAGGATTGATGGAAAAGTTATTTCCGAGCTTTCCTGGCTCGGATTAAGGAACTCATAAACTCGTCCCGATATTATGCGGTTCAGAAACTAATTGATTCAGCAATGCCTGCATGACAAATTTGTTATAATCTCGATTTTACTTTCCCACTTGTGTGAATCAATCCCGGCCGACAGGCTCGTTTCCAGGCCCAAAAGACTGTGCAACCATTTTATGATGTATCGCAAAGCTTTCATTTCAAAGCCTCCTGCATTTTCTGGTTTCTTCACTTTTCCGGCTTCAATCACGGCGAAACAATCATGCCGGAGAGCTCTCTATCTATGAAAGGCAACAATTCCGCTGCCGGTAACAAAAATAATGGGAAATGAAAAATCAAAACGCCGCTCTTTAGGCGTTATGAGCCCTTCGCTGCGCTCAAGGATAAACTACGCGAAGAATCTACATTGCCGCCGGCCAGATCCTTCGGCTTCGCCTCAGGATGACACTAACGTGTCACTTTGCATTTTGCACCTTGATTTTTATACTTTCTTTGATGATTGGGCCCAGCAGATAGCTCATAACGAATGTTATCGCAGTCCCGATAACTATCAGCCAACTCCAGCCGAGCTTGAGGATCTCATGTTTTATTAGCAGCAGCAGAACCAGGCAGACCACCGTGCTGGCAAGCATCGCGGGAATGTTGGCGTAATTGGATTTGCGCTTGGTCAGGAGTCCCAGCAGAAAGACGCCGAGCATGGGCCCACCGGTGAGTGAGAGAATCTGGAAGGCAAACCAGAGAATGTTCTCGACCGGCGCGCAGGCAACGGCGATGGCCGCCAGAATCAGCCCGAAACCGACCACGCCGGCCCGGGACACGAGCAGATAGTGCTTCTCCGAGGCGCGCCGCCGGATCAGAGGGCGATAGATATCTGTAACGAACGACGAGGTAAGGGAGCTGAGCGGCGAATCGATGCTGGCCATGAAGATGGCGCCCAGCACCAGCCCCTTGAGGCCCGCCGGCAAAATGTTTCGAGCAAAATGCGGCATGATCTCCTTGAGTTCCTGAGGCAAGGCCAGCGAAGGATTCTGCTGGTAGAATACGTAGAGCAGCGTACCGACAAGCAGATAGAGCCAGTACACGGGCAGGACGGTGACAACGGTGGCAATAATGGTCCTCTGACTGCTCTTTCGCGTCTCGACGGTAAGAAGTCTCTGGACCATCTCCTGATCGGTTCCAAAGGAGGCCAGGCCGATGAAGAACCCGCTGGCCAAATATGCCCAGAATATAGAGGCATCTTTGAGGTCAAACTTGAAATTGAACGTGCTCAGACGCCCCGCCTCTTGCGCCGTCTGCATAGCTGCGGTCCAGCCGCCGTCGATATGATGGACGAGATAACCGACTACCACAATACCAGCGACAACGAAGAACAAGGCCTGAAACGCACCGGCCCAGACGACCGCTTTGATACCGCCAAAGGCAATAAAGACGATGCTAATAAGGGTGAATAACGTGATCGTCACGGACAGGGGCCAGCCCATAATGACACCGACGGCCATGCACGTCGCGTACAGGCGCACGCCCGAAGCCAGAAGACGTGTGATGAGGAAGTAGATCGAACCGGTGTACCGGGTTGCCGACCCGAAACGGTGACCTAAGAACTCGTAGATGCTGGTGCAATTGTACTTGTAGAAGGCGGGAATAAAAAGATACCCCACTACGAGTCGGGCCATAGCCAGCCCGACCAGAAACTGAATCCAGCGCCAATTCTTGATGAAGGCCGTGTGAGGCATACCGATGATGGTCAGCGCGCTGATCTCGGTGGCCACGAACGACAGACACGCTATGACGGGAGGCACTCGGCGGCCCCCGAGGAAGAAATCGGCTGTATCCTTTTCCTCACGCCCGAAGACATACGAGATTACGAACAGAAGCAAGGCGCCGACGCCGACAATGCCCCAGTCGAGCCCGCTTAATTTGCCTGCCTCAGCGATAATGCAATTCACGATGTCCCCTCAATAGCTTTTCGTAGAAACTGGTCGCATTCGTCCAGGATTTTCAGGGCGCTCGCCAGATCGGTCCGGCGAAAGTGCATGACAATCGCCGCTTTGACTTTTCCCTCTGCGCGATCCAGTAGTTTTTGAACTCGCGGTCGGCTAAGATTGGTTATCTCCATCACAATTCGCGCCGAGCGGTCGCGCAGCTTTTCATTCACAGCCTTCAGGTCCACCATCAAATTGCCGTAGACCTTGCCCAACCGGATCATCGCGCCGGTCGTGAGCGTATTGAGCACGAGCTTTGTCGCAGTGCCGGCTTTCATTCGCGTCGAGCCGGTAACGACCTCCGGGCCTACAACCGGATTGATGATGATCTCGGCGGGGATGTGTTCGACAGCCTCCGGCGCGCAGGTGACGAAAATGGTCGCCGCCCCGATTCGCCGGGCCTGCTTGAGCGCGCCGTGTACGAACGGTGTCATACCGCATGCAGCCAGGCCAACCACGACGTCCCTTACCCGCACGTGTTTCTTTTCTATCGCTGCAGCACCATCCTCAGGGTAATCTTCCGCCCCTTCGGCAGAGCGGACCAGAGCACGCCGGCCGCCGGCAATTATGCCCTGCACCAGCGAAGGCGGCACTCCGAACGTAGGAGGGCACTCCGAAGCATCTAAGACGCCCAGCCTGCCGCTTGTGCCGGCTCCGACGTAAAATAACCGTCCTCCCTCTTTAAACCGTGCTACAATTAAGTCAATCGCAGCAGCAATTTGCTTACTCTGCCGGGCCACCGCCGCGGGGACCAGCGCATCTTCGGCGTTAATCAGATCGACGATCTGCTGCGTCGAGAGCCGGTCGAGATTTTCGCTGGCGCGGTTGCGTTTCTCTGTGGTTGGTAAAATTTTACGTCTTTTCGTCATGCCGGAACTATCTTCCCTAAAATAACCGGTCTCTCGGCGCCGGTAGCTGCGGGTACGTTGTTCGTCATCCCCTTTATCGTAGCCCAGGCCAGAATAGCAAACGAGACCGCCTCCTTGGCATCGACACTAATACCGAAATCATCGGTCGAAAGCATCTTAACATCCGGCAGCTCGCCGTGCAACATCTCAACCAGTATGCGATTGTGAGAGCCGCCCCCGCACAAGATCAATTCGTCCGGCATGGACGGCAGGAACTGGCGGTATGCCTGGGCGATACTCCTGGCGGTCAAGGCCGTCACGGTCGCGACGATATCGGCGTTGGCCAAACCTTTCTTGCCGGCCCGTCGGTAAATTCGCTCGGCGAAATCAGTACCGAAATCTTCCCGGCCTGTCGATTTTGGCGGGCGCCGCCGGAAGAAAGGATGCCGGAGCATCTCGCTGAGCAGTCTTTTATTGACCGTGCCCCGCGCCGCTATTTTGCCGCCCGCATCGTAACGTTTCCTGCCGCCGGTGATAAGGCGGACTATGCCGTCGATAACCATGTTCCCGGGACCCGTATCGAAAGCAATAATATCATCCTGCTTGCAGACGCCCGGCAGGAAAGTAACATTAGCGATGCCGCCAATATTCTGAACGGCTCGCGCCAACCGACTGTGTTTGAACAAAACATAATCCGCATAAGGTACTAAGGGAGCACCTTCGCCGCCGGCAGCCATGTCGCGAGGCCTGAAGTCCGCAACCGTTGTAACACCGGTTCGTTGAGCGATAACTGACGGCTCGCCAATTTGCAGCGTAGAGCGTATGCTCCTGCCGCCGTAGCGCTTGCCGCCCGGCTGATGATAAATTGTCTGGCCGTGCGAGCCGATCAGGTCAATCGAGCCTAAAGATATGCCGCTTTTTGAACAAAGTTTGAGAACCGCATCGGCAAAGACTTCGCCCAGGACGAAATTGTAATGGCAGATATCATCCAGCCGGGCTGATTCGGGCCGGCACAAACCAAGGATTTCTCTCCGCAACGCAGCCGGGTACGCAAACATCTCGAATGCCAGCAACCTAACCTCCCCCCTGCCGATCTCGACAACCGCAGCATCCACTCCATCGGCCGAGGTGCCCGACATCAATCCCACCACACGCATCTTCCCCTTGCCCGAAATTTCCCGAATCCGTCGACTCACTGCTTTCTCAGACCTCTATTTGCTAAAGAATATTCTTCCATGTATTTACCGTCATCAAAAAGATTATACACCTGCTCCGCTTAATCTTCAATGTACTTGATAGACGAAAAGTGTATTTACATCTTCCACCTAAAATGATATGAATATCGCATTTGAATATTTAACTACCGGATAATAGTGATGTCGGATGCAATTAAAAGAGCTGAAGAATTTTTGACGCGGGAGGGGGCGTTTCGATTGGGGGAGTTGTTGACGGAGGCGTTTCATCCGAAGACAAGAACGCTGTCGCAGACGGCGGCAGTGGATTTGCCGGCGGCGATCAGGCTGCTGCAGTCGGTGGACGACGAGATTCCTCCTGCGATGGAGAAGGTACTACAGCAGGATTCGTTCGGCCGGCTCGTGAATGCTTTAGGCGAAGCTCTGAGTGCCAACAAGAAGATTTACTTTACAGGCTGTGGCTCGACAGGCAGGTTGAGCATCCTTCTGGAGGCAGCTTGGCGGCGCTTCTGGCGCGAAATCAGAAAAGTCTCGCCGGAGATGGGTGAGATGGAGTACCGGGTGTTTAGCATCATGGCCGGCGGAGATTTTGCTCTGATTAAAGCCGTCGAGGGATACGAGGATTTTCCCGACTTCGGGCGATACCAGTTGCGGGAAAGAGGCGTCGGGCAGGGCGACGTTGTTGTCGCCATTACCGAGGGTGGAGAGACGCCCTTTGTGATCGGCACGGCGTGGGAAGGGCTCGACGTCGGGGCGAAGGTCTTTTTTGTCTATAACAATCCCACTGAGTTATTGTGCCGTAACGTTAAGCGCTCGCGAGAGGTGATTGAAGAGCCGCGTATCACCAAGCTCGATCTGACGACTGGCCCGATGGCCATTGCCGGCTCGACACGAATGCAAGCCACGACGGCGGAATTCTTCATTGTCGGCAGCGCATTAGAAATCGCGCTGGTGCGTTTTCTGCGGC
>DAOVMB010000307.1 GCA_030630905.1 Sedimentisphaerales bacterium | reverse complement strand
TCATCTCCGTCGACGACGAAGGCTACATCTGGATATTCTCCACCTCGCACGGCACATCGAGACCCTCTTATGTGCACAAGAGCACAAAACCTTATGATGTAAACGAATTTGAACTTGTCAACGTAACAAAAATCGAGAAATCGCAAGAAGTCCCTATGACTAATTTTTCGTATATGCAGCCCTGGTATATCAAAGACAAGGGATTTGTCTGCTTTTTCACCCGCTATAACTACCCCGCCGCACGGACGATTTGTTTTATGACGAGCACAGATGGTGTCAAATGGTCAAAGTGGATAAGGCTGGCCGCGATGGACCAGGGTCATTATCAAATCAGTACCGCCGGTAAAAACAAAACTGGGACGGCGTTCAATTTCCATCCGCAGGGCAGGGGCCTGAATTGGCGCACGAACTTATACTATATCGAAACCGGCGACCTCGGCAAAACATGGCAGAATGCTAATGGGCGGAAATTGACACTGCCCCTTACAGATCCCGGGAGCCCTGCTCTTGTCCATGACTATCAGAGCGCGGGTCTGAAAGTCTATCTGAAGGATATTCGGTTTGATAGAGATGAAAGGCCGGTCATTCTGTTTATCACAAGCAAAGGCTACGAGTCCGGGCCTAAGAACGATCCGCGAACATGGACAACGGCCCGCTGGACCGGAACAACGTGGCAGATAAGGCCGGCATTTACCTCGGATAACAATTACGATATGGGCTCGCTCTATATCGAGGATGACGGGACATTGCGAATCATCGGCCCAACTGAAAAAGGCCCGCAACCATATAATCCGGGCGGTGAAATGGCGATATGGGTCAGTAAGAATTACGGACTAAAATGGAAAAAGGTCAAACAGCTTACGACAGAGAGCCTGCGTAATCATACGTATGCTCGACAGCCGGTTAATGCACATCCTGATTTTTACGCCATCTGGGCCGACGGCCACGGCAGAAAACCGTCGCAATCGACCCTCTACTTCTGCGACAAACAGGGAAACGTCCGAGTCCTGCCGCGGGAAATGACCGAAGATCTTGTCAAACCGAAACGATTGAAGTATAACACGAACAAATAATCTGAATTATCAAACCACCATTTGCCCGATGGGAGCAATAGAATTATGAAAACAAAGCAAATAGCCAATCAATCCGTTACCTTCCATTGCTATAATACGATCATTGTCGGCTCAGGTGCGGCTGGTATGAACTGTGCGGTGCACCTGTGCGAGTTCATGAAAGGCAAGGGCATTGAAAATCCCGCCGAAAGGGTTGCCGTAATAACCGCGGGACTGGGACTGGGTGCATCGCGAATGAGCGGCTCCGATAAGCAGACCTACTATAAGATGGGCACAAGCCCGGACATTGCCGATAGCGCCGAGGAATTCGCAAAGAGTCTGACCGCGGCCGGCTGCTGCCATGGTGACTCGGCGCTCGCCGAAGGAATTGGCTCACTTCGCGAATTCTACCACCTGGTCCAGGCCGGAGTTCCGTTTCCCACGGACTCGATAGGAACTTTCATCGGTTATAAGACAGACCATGATCCATACGAACGAGCCACGTCGGCCGGTCCCAAGACCAGCAGATTCATGAGCGAATGCCTGCAAAAACAGCTCGAACAATATAACGTCAAGATTCACGATACGCAGGAGGCCGTCGGCCTGCTGAGAGTCGGCTCAGGCGAATCCAAACGAATTGCAGGTATCGTGACTATAGATAAAAAAAATGTCGACAGCTCAAACCTCGCCATAAACGTATTCCTCGGCGCAAATATCATCCTTGCGGCCGGCGGCCCGGGCGAGATGTTCAAAACAACCGTCTATCCGAAAGGCCAGCTTGGAATTCACGGGCTGGCTTTCAAAGCGGGTCTTATCGGGGCAAACCTGACCGAATCACAGTTCGGCCTGGCCAGCATAAAGTTCCGCTGGAATGTCTCGGGCACGTACATGCAGGCGCTGCCGCGTCTGTTCAGCACGGACGCCGACGGCAAAGATGAGAAAGAATTTCTGACGAACTTTTTCCCCTCCATGAGCAAGATGGCAACGAACATCTTCCTCAAAGGCTATCAGTGGCCCTTCGACCCGCAACGGATTGAGAATCTGCAATCGTCATTGATCGATATCCTGGTCTTCAACGAAACGCAAAAAGACCGGCGGGTTTTTATGGACTTCCTGCACAATCCGGCCGGCAGCGATTCGATGGATGAGTTCGACATCGACGCCCTGGAGCCGGAAGCCAAAGAGTACCTGCAGAAAGCCGGCGCTCTGCAGAAAACGCCGATCGAACGGCTGGCACACATGAACACACCCGCCATCGAGATATACGAGGAAAATGGCATAGATTTATATTCCGAGCCGCTTGAGATCGCCGTTTGCGCCCAGCATAACAACGGAGGTTTTGCCGTCGACAAGTGGTGGCAGTCCAATATACCGGGGACTTTTGTCATAGGCGAGATGGCCAGCACGCACGGCGTCAAACGGCCGGGCGGCTCTGCTCTTAACGCAGGCCAGACAGGCGGACTGCGGGCGGCACAATATATCGTCAATGTTAACGGCTGCGAAATGCCGGATTATTCTGATGTCCAGTCCGAGGTCAACCGGCAGCTAAGTGACATTATCGCCAACTTCGAACGGTACAAAGGCACATCCGGTTTGGCGCCTCAAAAAGTGATAGAGGAGATCCGAAACAGAATGACCGCATCAGGCGGGCACATCAGAGAGTTAAATGATGCCGGACGAGCCTTGAAAGACGCGATTGAGCTTTGTAAAAGCATCCAACAGAAAGGCTTCAGTGTAAAAGACAAAAAGAGCCTCGTTGGAGCGATACAGGCCGAGCATCTGGCATTGACCAGTGTAGCGTTTCTCAAGGCCGTTGTCGAACTGCTCGCCCAGGGCAGCGGGTCACGCGGCTCGCATCTGGTCCTTGCCGAAGACGGCGTTGAAATCCATGACGACGTGATCGACAAAGCCACCGGCAAGCCGTTGAAATTCAAGCCCGAGAACCAGGCGCTGCGAAGCTCCATATTGCATATCGAGTACGACGAAAGCTCACCCGATTTATTCGGCAGCACAACCGTCAAGTTAAGACCGGCACCGACCGACCGCAAGGCCTTCGAGCCGGCGTGGCAGGACTATCGAGAAGGAAAAATTTACAGCTAACCCAGAGCAGTTAGGAGAAACGTCATGGCAGTCATAGACGTCAAATCCAGGGCTGAATGCAAATATGATATCGTCTCGCTGGGCGAAATCATGATTCGGCTGGACCCGGGCGAAGAAAGAATTCACACGACCCGGCATTTTCGCGCCTGGGAAGGCGGCGGAGAGTACAACGTCGCCAGGGGTTTGAAACGATGCTTCGGCAAACGGGCCGCCGTTGTCACCGCCATTGTCGATAATCCGGTCGGGCGACTGCTCGAAGATTTGATCTACCAGGGCGGCGTGAATATGGAATACGTCAAATGGGTGCCGTACGACGGGATCGGCAGAAAAGTCCGGGTCGGCTTGAATTTCACCGAGCGAGGCTTCGGCGTCCGGGCCGCCGTCGGATGCTCGGACAGGGCAAACAGTGCCGCGTCTCAATTGAAAAAGGGAGATATCGACTGGGAGAATATCTTCGACCATGACGGAAGCTGCTGGTTCCATACGGGAGGAATCTTCGCGGCACTTTCGGAAACGACGCCGGATGTCATCATCGAGGCGGTAAAGACAGCGAAAAAGTACGGAACCATCGTCTCATACGATCTGAACTACCGCAAGTCGCTTTGGCAGGATATCGGAGGACAGGATAAAGCCATGCAGGTCAATCGGGCCATCGCTCCTTACGTCGATGTGATGCTGGGCAACGAAGAGGACTTCACGGCGGCACTCGGATTCGAGGTCAAAGGAATGGACAAAGGCTATTCCAAGCTCGACCCGGCAAACTTCAAGAAGATGATTACCGAGGTTGTCAAAGAGTTCCCCAACTTGAAAGTCGTCGCAACAACTCTGCGGAACGCCAAAACCGCATCAGTCAACGACTGGGGCGCGGTTATATACACCGACGGTCAATTCCATGAAGCAACCTTGAGGCCCGATCTTGAGATTTACGACCGGGTCGGTGGCGGCGACAGCTTCGCATCCGGGTTGATCTACGGTCTTATGGAAGGAAAGACACCGGCCGAAGCGGTCAACTACGGCGCCGCTCACGGCGCGCTGGCGATGACGACATCCGGTGACACAACCACGGCTAGTCTCCGCGAAGTCGAGAAAGTCATGCAGGGCGGCGGTGCGAGAGTCGATAGATAGCCAAACGCAATTTTTAAGAGACGATGCTAATGATTGTCCATGCAGTAAAGTGGATTGGTGACATT
>DAOVMB010000170.1 GCA_030630905.1 Sedimentisphaerales bacterium | reverse complement strand
GACAGATTATTCATGCTCAAATAGCAACCGATTTAGAAGATGATAACGTTACTATTGTTACCGTCTATAAACCAAGCCCGGACAAATGGGAAAAAGATTTCAAAACGAGGAGAACATTATGATTTGTCATAATTGCGGAGGAAGCTTAGAGAAGCTCGTCACCAATCTGCCATTTAAGGTCAGCTATGACTGCATTGTTATTATCAAGGGATTGCCTGTCTTGCAGTGTCAGAATTGTAACGAATATGTGATTGAAGATGCAGTTATGGAAAAAGTGGACGGCATCCTGGATAACATTGATACAACCGCGGAACTTGAAGTCTTAAGCTACGCCGTATAAAAACAACCGCTTCAGTCTACAACTCGACCAGATACAGGAAGTAAAAGAGGAAGAAATCCAAAATATTTCTACAGAAGTTTAGGAACTTCATAAAGGACACTTGTTATGTCAGAAAATTACGATTGCATTATCGTTGGCGCCGGGCCGGCGGGTTTGGCGGCGGCTCTTTATACCTCCCGCGACAGGCTGAAAACCCTGGTTCTTGAGAAATTCATGCCGGGCGGGCAGATCAACAATACGGACAGAATAGAAAACTATCCCGGCATCGAGCGCATCGACGGGCCGGGCCTGATCGAACAGTTGCAAAAACAGGCCCAGACGTTTGGCGCCGAGATAAAGACCGGCGGCGAGGTAACCGGCCTGGAAAAACTCAAAGACGGCAAGATCGCCGTCCATTGCGACAAAGATAAACACATCGCGAGGACCGTCATTTTAGCCCCGGGCAGCGACTATCGCAAACTCGGTGTCCCAGGCGAAGACGAGTTTCGCGGTTCGGGCGTCAGCTACTGCGGGACCTGCGATGCGCCTTTCTTCAAGGGAAAACACGTCGTCGCCGTCGGTGGAGGCAATACGGCGGTGGAAGAAACGCTGCACATAGCCAAATTCGCCGAGAAGGTCACGATGATACACCGCAGGGACGAATTCCGCGCCGCGAGGATTCTCGCCGAGGAGCTGCTGCAAAAAGCCAACGAACCGAACTCGAATCTGATAATCAAGTACAGCACCATCGCCACCGCAATCCAGGGCGAGGGTAAAGTCCAATCGGTCAAGCTGAAAAATGTCAAAAGCAATAAAGAAGAAGATTATGCATGCGACGGCGTGTTCGTATTCGTCGGCATGGAACCGAACACCGGATTTCTGAAAGGTTTCGTGGAGCTGACCGAACAAGAGTTCATCAAGTGCGACTGCGCGTATCTTCGCACGAACGTACCCGGCGTGTTTGTGGCGGGCGATTGCAGAATCGGAGCGGCCATGCAACTGGCCACGGCCGTTGGCGACGGTGTCGTCGCTGCTATGATGCTCAAGCAGTACTTCCGGGACCCGAACTGGTGGAACGAACCGGTCACCGATGTACTTCAGCCGGGCGGATGGTAAAATCCAAAAAGAAAATCCGGAAATTAGCACAACAATTTTTCGGTTTTCAGCTTCTTCGTTGACGAGGTCGATTAAACCGGGTATTATGACGGTCGGATAAACCGGCATTACGGCCGGACAGTAATTCGCTGCAAAATTTTGGTTGAAAGGATAAAGTAATGGCTGGTAGTGAAATTAAACTGAACGATGCTACTTTTGACAAGACTGTTCACAATTCTGATGTTCCGGTACTCGTTGATTTCTGGGCGCCCTGGTGTGGACCCTGCAGGATGATAGCTCCTATCATCCAGGAACTTGCCGACGAATACGCGGACAAGGCTAAAATCTGCAGGCTTGATACCGATGAAGCTCGTGATAGCGCTATGGAGTTCGGTATAAGTGCGATACCGACGATTATCCTCTTTAAGGATGGGCAGGTTCAGAAAAAATGGGTGGGTTTGACCAGCAAAAAGGACCTCGCCGAAGCAATCGACGAGTTACTTTGAAAGGGCAAAGTGTTTTATCATATCCGACTTCCAGCCAATAAACAAAATACATAACCTGCGGTTTTACCGAAGGTTCCGATTATTGATTAATAACAAAGCGCAGAGGAAATCCCAAAATGATCTGCGAAGACCTCAAGGGCAGGAGGGTCTTGGTAACGGGCGCCAATAGCGGAATCGGCTCGGCGGCAGCCATTCCATTCAGCGAGCAGAATTGTTATATCGGAGTTCATTACTTCTGCACGCCCGAGGGGGCTAAGAAAACCCTTGAGCAGACAAATAAAAACAGCGACGGAATTATGCCCACAATTGAAGGAGAAAAAAGATGCGAAGTTCAAAGTGTGTATTATTTCGAGTGTTCGGCGCGATTGCCGTATTGATTGTATTGCTGCCCACAGCCTATGGGCAGTCTAAGCCGGCATCCGGCAGTACTTCTATAGGAGTTCCCGACTGGGAGGATCCGCAGGTAATCGGCCTAAACAAAGAGCCGGGACATTGTACGTTAGTGCCCTACCCGAACACCAGGGCAGCAGTTCGCGGCGAGCGTAAGGCCTCGAAGTTCTACAAGTCACTCAACGGCAAGTGGAAATTCAAGTGGGCTGGCAAGCCCTCTGATCGGCCGGTTGATTTCTACAAGCCCAGGTATGACGTGAGCAAATGGGACGAGATTCCCGTTCCGTCCAACTGGCAGATGCACGGCTACGGCATCCCACTTTACAGCAACATACCCTACCCCTTCAAGAAGGACCCCCTGCGCGTCATGGGCGATCCTCCCCAACAGTACACAACTTACAAATGGCGAAATCCGGTCGGCTCCTACCGAACAACCTTCGCCGTGCCCCAATCGTGGAAGGCCCGGCAAATCTTCGTCCAGTTCGCAGGCGTCGATTCGGCTTTCTACCTCTGGATTAACGGCGAGAAAGTCGGCTACAGCCAGGGTTCCCGCACGCCCGCCATCTTCAACATCACGAACTATCTCAGCCCCGGCCGGAATGTCCTGGCCGCTGAGGTTTACCAGCACTGCGACGGCAGCTACCTCGAAGATCAGGACTTCTGGCGCCTCAGCGGAATCTTCCGGGACGTTTACATCTGGTCCGCCGCTGAGCTTCACATCCGCGACTTCTTCGTCAAAACCGACCTCGACGACCGATACTGCAACGCCACGATAAAAATCGAAGCCGACCTGGTCAACTACTCGGAGAAAGCCGCAACATGCGGCCTGAAGGCAACACTCTTTGACAGCGGCAAGAAACAAATTGCCTCAATTGCTATCGAGTCTATCGAACTGCCCGCAAACGGCAAGACACGAATCGCCCCCACCATCAGACTCAAAAACCCTGACAAATGGACCGCTGAAACCCCTAACCTCTACAAGCTTGTCCTGGCGCTAACCGGCCCCGACGGTGCCGTCATAGAGGCCCTCAGCCACAACATCGGTTTCCGAAAGGTCGAAATCAAGAATGGCCAACTGCTCGTCAACGGCCGACCCATCTACATCAAGGGCGTCAACCGCCATGAACACGACCCAATAACAGGGCACACCGTCTCACTCGAATCCATGACCCGCGACATCAAACTGATGAAGCAGTTCAACATCAACACCGTCCGCACCAGCCACTACCCCGACGACCCACGCTGGTACGATCTCTGCGACCGATACGGTCTCTACATCATCGACGAAGCCAACATCGAGTCGCATGGCATGGGCTACGGCGCCGAATCGCTGGCCAAAGACCCGAAATGGCGCGACGCCCATGTCGACCGCGTGCGACGCATGGTCGAGCGAGACAAGAACCATCCTTGCATCATCATCTGGTCGATGGGCAACGAAGCAGGCGACGGCGTGAACTTCAAGGCCGCTTATGACTGGATCAAGCAGCGCGATCCATCCCGCCCCGTCCACTACGAACGTGCGCTCAAAGGCCCCAACACCGACATCTACTGTCCCATGTACATGGGAATCAAAGGTCTCATCAGATACGCCGAATCCGAACCAACGCGCCCCCTGATAATGTGCGAATACGCCCACGCAATGGGCAACAGCGTCGGCAACCTCCAGGACTATTGGGACGCAATCGAGCAATACCCCGCGCTCCAGGGCGGCTCGATCTGGGACTGGGTTGACCAGGGCCTACGCAAAACCGACGAGGACGGCAAGGATTTCTGGGCCTACGGCGGCGACTACGGCGACAATCCCAACGACGGCAATTTCTGCTGCAACGGCCTGGTCCAGCCTGACCGCAGACCCAATCCATCTCTCTATGAAGTCAAGAAAGTTTACCAGCATATCAGCGTTACGCCTGTCGAGCTTCCGGCCGGTAGTGTTCGCATTCGTAACGAATACGTTTTTACCGATCTCGATCTCGTCGACATCTTATGGGAATTGACAGAAGACGGAAAAATAATCCGGAAAGGTAAGTTGCCAAAACTATCCATGGCTCCCGGCAAGGATAAACAAATAAATATCCCGTTCGAGAGACCGAACCTGCAACCCGGCGCCGAATACCTGCTGAAGATCAGCTTTGCTCTGGCCGATGATGCCCCCTGGGCCGCGCGAGGGCATGAGGTAGCGTGGGAGCAGTTCGAGATTCCGTTTGATACTCCGCAGACACCTTCGGCTGATATTGCTGCTATGCCATCGTTGAAGCTGCAAGAATTGGACGCCGTCCTGAGAATTACGGGCAGGGACTTTGAACTTGTCATTGGCAAATCAAGCGGAGCGATCGAGTCGCTTAAGTTCGGCGGCAAAGAATTGATCGCCGGGCCGCTTATTCCCAATTTCTGGCGGGCGCCGATAGACAATGACAACGGCAACAAAATGCCGCAGCGTCTGGGCATCTGGCGCCGTGCAGGCCGGGACAGAACGGTCGGCAAGGTGACATCGGAACAAATCTCGCCCCAGGTTGTACGCGTTACTGCTGTAGCTGCGATTCCAGTCGGAGAGAACTGGAAATATACATCCATTTATACCGTCTTCGGCAGCGGCGATATAATCGTCGCCGGCAGTATCGAACCGGGCGCCGAGCTTTCACGCAATCTGCCGCGTTTCGGAATGCAGATGGCAATACCCGGCGAGTTCAGCACAATGAGCTGGTTTGGCCGGGGCCCTAACGAGAGCTATTGGGACCGCAAAACCGGTTCAGCCGTAGGTCTTTATTCAGGACCGGTCGAAGAGAATTTCCACCCGTACGTTCGCCCACAGGAGACCGGAAACAAAACGGATGTCCGCTGGCTGGCATTGACCAACAAAGACGGTGCTGGTTTGTTGGCTGTCGGTATGCCGCTACTGAGTGCGAGCGCCTGGCCGTTCACAATGGACGATCTGGAAAAGGCCACGCACACAAACGAGCTGCCGCGACGAAAAACAATAACCGTCAACCTCGATTACAAGCAGATGGGCGTTGGCGGCGACAATAGCTGGGGCGCCCGAACGCATCCGGAATATACACTGCCGGTAGGGGCGGTTCGCGAACCGCCCTTACGCTACAGGTTTCGGCTGCGGCCGTATACGCCGGCTATGGGCGATGTCAATTCGGTCGCACGCATGACCGTGGATGTACCGTAGGGTGTGCACCGCACACCATTTCGCTCACGGAGGTAACGGAAATTGAAGTACCAGGTTATCAGATCAATAGTCACAATAGCGGCGGCCACAGCGATAGCAATGTGTCCCGGCTGCAGAAATGCAACGGATTCAAAAGTCGCCGCGAAAGCAGCGCTTAGCGCAATTTCTCTTGCGGGCCAATGGTCATTCAAACTCGATCCGAAGGATGTCGGGCAGCAGGATAAATGGTACGCCGGCAAACTGCCCGATAGCATAAAACTGCCCGGCTCGACCGCTGAGAACGGCTACGGCGACGATCCCTCCGTCGATACGAAATGGACCGGACAGATCGTAGACAAGTCATGGTTCACCGAGGACAAATATGAGAAGTACAGGCAGGCCGGCTCCGTGAAGATTCCATTCTGGCTGACTCCCGTCAAACATTACGTCGGGCCCGCCTGGTACCAGAGGCAGGTCGATATCCCAGAAAGCTGGAGCGGAAAACGAACCGTGCTGTTACTGGAACGGTGTCACTGGGAAACAAAAGTCTGGGTGGACGGGACCGCCGCCGGCATGCAGGACAGCCTATGCACGCCGCAGATTCACGAGTTGAGCGATCTATTGACGCCGGGCAGGCATATACTGACCGTTCGCGTGGACAACTCGGTCAAGCATGACGTCGGAGTCAACGCCCACTCG
>DAOVMB010000301.1 GCA_030630905.1 Sedimentisphaerales bacterium | reverse complement strand
GGCCCCGTCGAAATGGTGCTGTTTGCCCACATGGTTGTTCCAGTCCACGCCTTCGGTCAGGAAACCATGCCGGCCGTGATGGTGTTTGGCAATCGCCCGCAGGATGGTCAGCCCATCGGCAAGATATGACTCATTATTGGTATCGATATAAGCTTCGAAATACGCCAGTGCCGCTTCGGCATTCTCCCAAAGGTACGCCGTGTCCCAGCTCTTTTCCATGTAGAGCAGGCCTTTGGTCTGCACACCGTTTCTGTCATCGGTCATCTTGAACTTATCCAGGCCGGCAAGACATTTGTCGTAGGCAAAATTGCGGATCGTTTCGTCACCGAGTAATTTGGCCGCTTCTCGCAGGACACGAAACGCCACGGAATACGCAACGTTTTCATGCTCGTCATAAGTATCGTGATTAATACTGCCGAATATCCCCCCCGCTTTAATGAACGCCCCGATCTTCTCTTTTATTTCGTCTTTATAATCGGCCAGCCCCCGCTGCGTCAGGCCGGTAAATAGTTGAATGATAAACAGCCCATCGGCGCTTTTCTCGAAGAGAATATCGCCATCCCCGTAGGCATTTTGGGGGTAGTGCTCGCCGGTCGGCTTGCAGCGCCGAGGATACCAGCCGTTGGACGTCGGTTTTATATTCGCATCGATCCAGGCGGCACATTTCGCCGCGGCCTGATGCATCTTGTTTTTTCTTTCACCCTCCAGAAGGTCGCCGAAGATAAGAAGCTGATAGGCGATCTTCGCCATTGAGCCGGCGCAAAACCAGTTGCTTTTGTGCTGGTAATTGAGGCAGAATTCGTTCTTCGCCGTGTCGCGATAGCCGGTGATGAATCCGGTCTCGTAGTCGATGAATCCGTCTTCAAGCACATGATCCAGCAGCAATATCGCTTTTTCCGCCAGGGCGGTATCTCTGCTGTGCCTTGCGAACATATATATTTCGTACGCGCCACCCACGGCGTTGGCCGCCCAGCCCGGCCCTTCGAGATTGCCGAAATCGTGCCAGTCCATAATGTTTCCGTCCTGATCCACAAAGCTCGATTTGCAGCAGAGTTTTCCATTGTAAGGAACCAAAGTCATCTCCGCGAACCTCACCGAATCCCGCGCCGAATCAAGAATCGTATATGATGGATTTTCCGGCAGATAGAAGCTCGATTCGACTTGCTCCAGCTTGAGATAATCGAGCCCGAACATATAGCTTTTCACGGCCTTTTCATTTGCGCCGACAATTTCAATCCTCAATTTATGCTCGCCCTTGTCAAGCTCATGAATACCCATATCCAAAGCGCCGGTCGCAATCACGCCGTTGTTGAAAAGGTCGATCGGTTTACCGAGCTTTTTGCCGTCCAGGTAAAGTTGAACGATGCCGTAGTCAATCGCTTTTGTGAGTTGCATTTTCAGGTGATACGCCGCCGTTTTCTGCACGGGCACAGCCAGATCGAGCGTAGCATCAGGCTTGGCTCCTGTCCACCACAGGTGAGCATCGCCGCTCCAACCGGTGCCGTAACCATACATGTCCTGCCTCTCGGCTCTGCCCGCTGTTTTAGCAAGGATTTTCAGCTTCTCGCCCTCCAGCGCGCCTTTTATCTTGAAAACTTCTATTTCGCCCCAGTATCCTTTGCGCTGCTCGACCGGCACCGGTTCGTACGGATCGCTCTGTCCGGCGGCCTGGTACCAATACACCGTAGAAGCATACAGCGTCGGTTTACTGTTCGGGTAATATTTCTCGATGGCGGCCTCGAACGATTTCTGGAACGGTACATTATCGGTGATGTGCCAGCGGTTCACGGATATATGACCGCGATTGCCCATGCTGATTGTCTGATTGTGGTAGCAGTTGGTAAACAACGTTGGGTCGCACCAGGCGTAGCCGAAATAATCCTCGGAACCGGTACCGATGGTCGAGGGAAATTTCTCGCCGTCCACAAAGAATTTCTCATCGCCCTCGCCCCACCATCCGCCGCGAGGATTCCATACGTGCAGCATGACGCCGCAGAACCGCCCCCGCCCTTGTGTCTTGAGCATCGTCCAGTCGATAGCCAAGCGCTCGGGATCTTCCGGCAGAAAAGCATCACGATGCCATTTGGCGTGAAATCTGCCGAACTCTTCAATCGGCCTGGTAACAGGAGCATGACTGATAGTAAAACTGATCTGGCGCTGCTTGTCCCCATCATTGACCAGTTCTATCAGCGCGCTTTTACCGAACGGCATATACCAATAACTATAAAACCCTTTTTCCGTCATACCCAACGGCAGAGATTCGTACTTGTTCACGCCCGGAGCGGTCCCGAAGAAATCTCCCAGCGGCGTGCAGACACCTGGTTTCGATTCGCCGTCCCAGTAAATACGTAAAACAAGCTCACGAAGAATTTCCCGGTCTTCCGGCGATTCAGGTAAATCCATATTGACCATAAGAGCCGTAATGGCCCGCTTGCCCTTGAGCCTGGCAACAGTCGCAGTTGCACCGGGAGCAACCGTAACCGGCTCGGCCTCGATAGTGACTTCACCCCGTCGCCTGCCGGCCGGGTTGACGCCGGATTGAGTAAGAATTTCGTTGGCCTTGTCGAGTGCCTTCGATTCGTCGGCGGAGAGTTCTCTGCTGAAAGTCGGTAGCACGGTGCCTTCGGGATACTTCGTATAGGTGAAATGGTAATATGCGCCCCACTTTTCCTCGCCGATGATCTTGCACGATTTTTGGAATGGAATCGGCACATAGTTATTCCGCCCCCGCGCGGTCGTGTGCACCAGCGCCGGACGCGTGAACGGTTCATTCTTACAGTTGAAGTAACCGTCGAAAGGCAGATCGACAGCGGGCTGCTCGTTTCCATCCAGATATATTTTGACGTGCCCCTGGTTGGCCAGCGCCGACCAGATACGCCAGATCACCGCTGGACCTTCGATCTCCGCAAAGACCTGCCTGTCTCCTTCTTTGCGGATGATGCCGCCTCCATCGCCGTTGGCCGACCAGTCGATATATTTGCCGGATGCACTGTCATACTTGCTGCGCCGGTCATAGCTTGACCATTGAACGCATTTCTCGCCGGGAGCGGGCAGCGTCGCCAGATGCTCCAAATCCGTAAGCCGACCGACAAGATCAACGTATGTCAATCTCTCAGCGGCGACGGGCGATACATGGCCGACTCCAAAGAATACGCAGATTACAAAAGTCGTTACGATTGAGGATACGCAGGATTCTCTCATCGTTCACTTCCTTTCATTTTATGACAGGCTTTGGAGGCTTTGTAGTGCACAGCACACCATTTTCAAAGTTGGTGGGCAATGCCCACCCTACGCCTTGTTAGCTGTGTATTCTAATAGAAAAGCTCGTTCTTGCCAATGTGTCCTAAAAAATACATTAGCAAAAACGAGCCTATTTGAAAAGAAGTGATTCAAATGGCCCGATGACTCAGGCAGCTTTGCCTACGGGTGGCGTTTTTATTATTCAGTTTTTTCCTGCCGAACCGGTCTTTCCCTGCGCTGCCTCGGCTCGCCTTCACGAGATCCCCGCACCGGCGGCCGCATTCTGCCCTGGGATTCACGCTGGTAGCCAGCAATAAACTTTTCGAGACGGTCGGCCGTCCGCGTGGCTTTCTCTTTCACAGCGAGCTTCTGAATCGACCTTAGCTCACTAATCCGCGCACGAGGTCCTGCTGCCCGTCTGCCTGGAGCCTTAAGTTTGGCAAGCTCCTGCTCAATAGCTCTAATCGCCGTCTGCCGCTCTCTCATCGCAGCTATCATCTTTTCTCTGAGTTTTGTCCTTTCCTCTTCAGGAAGCTCACGAAGCCGGCTCCGATTTTCAGGTGCCGTAACTTCTACCGCCGCTTTGAGCTTGGCAACCTGTGCTTCAATTGCTTTGATCGACTTGATCTGTGCATCACGCCCCATACCTTCGGGCCTGGAGCTAAATCTTTCACGCATTTGGGCCCGAAGCTTTTCCCTCTCCTCATCAGACATATTCTCCCATCTTTTCCTTGTTTCGAGCATTTCGGCCTTGAATTTCTCACGCTCGGCCGGGGATATATTCTCCCACCTCTGCCTCATATCCTGCCGTTGTACTGCCCGGCCGGTTCTATCCTCATCTTGCCCAAACGCGTTGTCCGTAAGGACTCCATAGGAGAACGCCGCAATCAGGGCAGCTAGAACAATAGCGATTGAAACTACATACCTTTTCATAACATTAATCTCCAAAAATAGTTAAATCTTTGCCCAGTTATCCTAATCGGCCAAAATGAGCTTTATATCTACATAGGATATCAAATCCATCCAAAAACACAAGTTTTCCGGCCAAAGGCCGGCAATTGGCTTTGAATTGGGTTTGTTTTTTCGCCGCCCAAAACCGCATAATTCCTCATAATGCCCTTTCATATAGATACTTACGTTCATTTTGGCCTTTTGGAAATTGGCTT
>DAOVMB010000398.1 GCA_030630905.1 Sedimentisphaerales bacterium | reverse complement strand
TGCTGAAAAAAATAAGTAAAGAACAGAACCTGCCGAATCTGTGAGAAAGTGAATGAGCGGTTACGCAGTTACTGAAAAAAATAGCCGGGGCCGGGCTTTTCCCGAAAAGCCGCACCCGTATCGCTCAGACTTTGAGCGTGACCGCGACCGTATTATCCACTGCTCTGCCTTCCGCCGGCTCGAAGGCAAGGCACAGGTCTTCACCCCCGGCCTGGACGACTACTACCGCACCCGCCTGACACACAGCATCGAGGTCGCACAGATAGGCAGGACCATCGCAAAAGAGCTTAATCTCAACGAAAGCCTCACCGAGGCGATATGCCTGGCGCACGACCTGGGTCACTCGCCCTTCGGCCATGCCGGCGAAAAAGTGCTCGATATTTTAATGGCCAGCTCCAGCGGATTCGAGCATAACCGCCAGACGCTGCGAATTGTCGATTTGCTCGAACATCCGTATCCCGATTTTATGGGTCTGAACCTGATGTACGAAACCCGCCTCGGCCTGGCCAGGCACCAAAGCCCCTACGACAAGACGCGGAACGAGACTTTCAGCGAGAAACACTGCTCGCTCGAAGGGCAAATCGCCGACATCGCCGACCGCATTGCCTACAACTGTCACGACTTAGAAGACGGCATGAGGGCCAGATTAATCGGCGCCGGGCAATTGAAAAAAGTGAAAATTTTCGCCGAGGCTCAGAACCGAATTAACGCCGGGGCAATCAAAGACCTCACAATCCGCAGAACACGAACGGCCAAAACGATTATCGACAAGCTCGTCGGCGACTGTCTCGAAGCGAGCAAAAAGACTCTCACGCAGGCAAATCCAACAACACTGGACGAAATCTATGCCGCAGATACTAATTTGATTACGCTGCCGCCCGAAAGCGATGCCGAGCTTGCCGAACTGGAGAAATTCTTGCTGCATAACTTTTACCTGCACGAATCCCTGGTGCAAACAGCGGATAAAGTAAAAGGCTGGCTCCAGCGGCTTTTCGAAAAACTCTGCCGGGAACCTGAACTTATGCCGGGCTACTTCCAGCGTTTCATCCCGCAGCAAGGGCTGCAAAGAGCGGTGTGCGATTACATCGCCGGCATGACCGACCGGTTCTGCCTAAAAATGCTCGAAGAAATTTAGCAGGGATCCTTACGATGTCAAGCGAACTTGCCATTGCTTATCATAATCTTTCCAATATGCTCGATGCCGGCGTGCCGGTGCAGCGTTCGCTTAATACTCTCATCCCCGGATTGAAGCCGCGGCTGCAAAAAGCCTTTCTCGCTTTAGCCGACGGCGTAGCGCAAGGCAATCCGCTGGCTCATACGATGGTTCTGCACCCCGAGGTTTTCGATCCGGTCGATATAATGCTCGTTGACGTTGGCGAAGAGTCCGGCAGTCTTCCGGATATGATCGCCCTTCTATCCAAATGGCATGAAATGTCCGCCCGGATGCTCAAAAGATTGATATCAGGGCTGCTCTTGCCCATTCTCGTGCTTACTATTGCGGCGTTCGTTTTCCCGCTTCCCGCTTGCGTCCTGGGAGAGTTGAGCGTAACATCTTATCTGCTCAAAGTGATAGGAATCCTTCTGCTGTTTTGGATACCGGCGGGAATTATTGCTTTAATCGTTCGTATGACGCCCAGAACAGGCCCTGCCCGAAGAGTGTTGGACAACGTTGTGCTGCGCATCCCCATCCTGGGCTCTGCTATCCACAAGCTGGCAATCGGCCGTTTTTGCTGGGCTTTTCACATGCTCTGCAAAGCGGGTGTGCCGTATAGTGAATCGGTCGAGATGGCGCTTTCGGTAACAGGCAACCTTGTAGTGGCCGATCTGTTCCAGCCGGCCGCCGAAAGTGTCAAGGCCGGCAAGCTGATATCCGAGGGATTTTCCAATAAGCTTCCACTAGACCTTGTGGAAATGTGGAAAACCGGCGAGGAGACTGGCCGGCTCGACGATGTTACAAAGCGACTCGCGGACAATTATTCCGAACAGGCGGAATTCTGGTTCGCCGAGTTCACCCGTTGGTTCCCCCGCTTCGTATATCTTTTAATCTGCATCATGCTTATCATCATGATCTTCAAGCTCGCCGGCAGTATCTGGGGAAGCTACTGAGAGCCTATCCGAATTATCCTTTAGCGTTTGTCATTCTGAGACGAAGCCGAAGAATCTGGGATTAGATTGTATGAAAGAGGTTCTTCACTCCGCTACACTCCGTTCAGAATGACAATAGGATGGATTTTAATCCACCGATCAAAGTTTGAATTCCCAAATACCGGATTTAAGATATGAGAGTTATCTGTAAATAAGTTGTAAAAAAAGCTGTAATCCTTTCACCCCCCCACCATTACACATAGTCCCATTTATATATTAAACACTTCCATAGCAATCCAAACTGTGGTGCTATTTGGATTGCTTCAAAGTCTACGAGTCAGCTTCCCGGCCGTTGATTATGGCTTTTATAGGCTCTTCTACCTCCTCCAGGTCCGCCAGGCATAGCTCTTTGCGTATTTTCGTCAGAAGCTCATCTTCGTCAAAAGGTTTGGCAATATAAGCGTTCGCACCGGCTTCATAGCCTACGATCCGTTCTGAAGTCATTGCCTTGGCAGAGATAATGATAATCCTTGTATGCCGAAGGGCAGGATTAGCTCTGATCTGCTGACATACCTCGTACCCGTCTATGCCGGGCATCATAATATCTAGCAGAATGATGTCCGGCCGAAAATCAACTGCGACCTCCAGAGCTTCCTCGCCTGTTGTGGCTGTCTTGAGATTGTACTCGTCATCCAATGCTTCCTTAACAATCTCTTGATTGAACTCATTGTCATCGACTGCCAACACTCTCTTTTTTGCTTGCATAATTCTTCTCCTGATTTACATCTCAGACCACATCACAATCACAGTATTCGAGGCTGTGAGACCCATATTGCCCCTTGTAAATGATTAGGCCTTTGCACCACCAGTGCCAGGTAGCAACATCAAATTCTCGTTATACTTCTCACTTAACTTACACTATCAACCAATATATCTTCCTGCTCATTAACTTCTAAAGACAACGGAATCTCAAACGATAAATTTGCACCTATATCAGGATTGTTTTCAGCCCAGATGCAGCCTTTGTGGGCGGCTATAATCTCTTGGCAAATTGGCAATCCTAATCCAGTACCACCAGCACTGGTCCTGTTTTTGCTTGACTGAACAAACTTGTCGAAAATATTTTCCAATTCGTTCTCAGGAATACCTGCGCCTTGGTCTCGGATCGAAACTACTACCGAATCGGTTTTCTTGGACGAGATAACATCGATTGTTCCACCTTCTGGTGAAAATTTAATAGCATTGTTCAATAAGTTGCGGAGTACCTGCTTTATCTTATCGGTATCGAGCATAATATTCTCGTTGGATTCGAGATGTTCGCACCGAATAGTCAGTTTGTGTTGTAATGCCAGCGCGCTGTTCTCTTCCCTCACTGTGTCAATCAGTGAATTAAGGTTTGCTGGCCTAAACTTAAATGCGATCTTCCCAGATTCCAGCTTGGCCAAATCAAGCAG
>DAOVMB010000236.1 GCA_030630905.1 Sedimentisphaerales bacterium | reverse complement strand
CATATTTTTCAAGAAAGTTAATTCTTCGGCGGTAGCGGATCCTTTTGATTGCGCTACATACAGGCAAAGCTCCAGAATATCGTATCGCTGGCCTATAGGAGCAATTCCGACGATTTCGTCACATATCTTATAAGCGTCGAGATTGTTGCCGCCGCGGAAAAAGGCAATGGTTTTTTCGAGTGCCTTGTCGAGTTTGCGTTCATCCTTATCAGATGCGGAATTTTCCAGAATGTTGTCCCTCGCCCAGTTTTTTATCAGTTCAATCTCACAGTCAAATAGTTTGTTGTCTGCCGCACTGACTGCGAATGCGAGTGCAACCGCCAGGATATTTGTCCGCTCGATATTTTCCTGCTGGTTCATATATCCGAAGGCGGGATTTTCGCAGGTAAACGAACACTGCGTGCAAGCAAGCTCCTGATTGCTGTCGGCGGACATGATCGACGTAGTGAATTGCAGTTGCCTTTTTCCTTTGCGAGGGAACAGGAGCCAATCGAAACGAATCTGTGCAATAGCCGTCCAGTCCGGCAGAGTGGTGACTCGGTGAGGAAGTTTACCGAGTCTGGCTCTGTAGCAAAATGCGGATGGATCCGGTCCATCCTGTGATGACCATTGCCGAAGCCGGGACTGCACAACTTTGGCGTCGGTCGCCCCATCCGTGACATCCATGATTGATATCTGCAAAGTCGTGTCGCAATTATCACTCGGAGCATGAATAGAGCCGCAAATTTCCAGGCTGAACGCATCATATACACTATTTTCTTCTTCCAGTTTTGTCCATTGGATCCGGCAATTCAGTACTCTCATATCAATCGGCGGGGATGATTCCTGAAACCGGTCAGGTTCCGCCTGATGCAAGAGCCGGGATTTGATTTTTCTAAACTGGCCCGGCATTCTTAGCTCGTTTGCCAAGTCCCTGAATACGGCACTATCAACCAGATCTAAAAGCTTTGACCAATAATCCAGGAATCTAAGTCTGAAGCGACCAATAAAACCGGGGAAAATTATCGCCACAGATGCCGCCAGCATAATCGAAACTGGAATCAGAAGTTTGCTCATCTACATACCCGCATACATTATTACTCGACTTTTGACCTGCCAACGGCAGAGAGTTGCTTGTTCTTGTCTTTTTTGTTGCTCTCGGATATTTTGCCGTCCTGATCCAGGCAAAGATCGACCTCGAACACTCTGCCAGACTCCAGGTCTTCGAATTTGCAGTGCATTCGCTGGTTCACATCATAGCTATAAGTGACTTTGATCGGGCATTCCGCAGGTCTGTCCGGAGGAAGCTCAAATTTATACGTCGCAATCTTATTAACAAACTCGACATCGTTGCCTTCACCCTGCGTAATGGTCACTTCAACCTCCGCCTGCCCCTTCTTGAGAGTATAGAACGTTTGGGATGCTTCACACGGCAACGGAGTATTTTTATTCAAAATGATACGATTTTGAATTACACGCCGGCCTGTTACCTTATCAATGGGAGCGCAAATAGTACCGTAGCTGTGATTGCAAACGTCGGTCAGGTTTATGTCCATCAGGCCGCCGGAAATTCCTGCCGGCATGGTATCGGGTTTCTCTCTTAGCGTTGTCAATCCAGCGTGCAAAGCAGCACCGAGTGCCACACATTCATCGACATTCACCGCCGTCTCCGGTGTATGGCCAAACATTTTATCGAGGCGCTGCTGGACCAGCGGTATTCGAGTACTTCCGCCGACCAATAGAACTTTGTCAATTTCACCTGGTTCAATGCCTGCTTCGCCAAGGGCGACTTCCACCAGGATGTCCGCGCGATCCATTAAGGGAGAAATCGCTTTTTCGAACATCTCTCGGGTTATTTCCACTCTCATATTTCCAGCAGGTCCGTAGAGCATCTTTTTCGCAACATCACGCCGGGACAAGGTCCTTTTAATATCCTCGGCTTCATCTTCATACTTTGCTCGATCCTCATCCGAACCGATCAGATCGGCATTGAACTTGTCTTTGTACTTTTGCTCCAAAATCTCTAATATTTTCTGGTCAAAGTCGATGCCGCCGAGTGCATGATCGCCCTGAGAACAAATAATCTTCATTTCATGCCCCTTGACATCCATTATAGTGACATCGAATGTTCCACCGCCGAGGTCGTAGACAAGGACCTTTCCCGAAACCTGCCGATTGGTAGCATAATACAAAGCGGCGGCCACAGGCTCGTTGACAATTCCAATCACGTTCAAACCGGCTATCTTGCCCGCTTCCATGGTTGCTTTTCTGCGGACTTCGTCGAAGTGGGCCGGGACGGAAATAACGGCATCGCAAATATCGCCATGCTCAACAGAACAGTCTTGCTTGAGCTTTTTCAGTATCAAAGCGGACAATTCCACAGGGGTCCAGTCCTTCGAGTCTATTTTTTTCTGATATTTGGTATCTCCCATATGTCGCTTGATCCATCGAACAGATCGTTGAGCGTTCAGATGCCTTGAATTGATCGCTTCGATACCTACCCTGACGATATCTGAGTTCTCTTCGTCAAAGAAAATTGCAGATGGAGTGAGTCTTTCACCATCAGCATTTGGGATCATCTCCGGCTTGCCGATAGCATTGAGAATCGATAGCGCCGAGAATGTCGTACCGAGATCTATTCCCACTATATTAGTCATTTTACACCCCCTATTTTGTGGTTCGGTAAATCATGAATCGATTCACAATTCAATTATCAAGCGTACAGCTTGACCTGAGCCGGGCGAACCACCTTGATGTTTCCTTCGTTAATAAAGTATTGATAGCCTGGTCTGATTACTGTTGCAATTTCACCCGCCTGTTCCGGGTTGTCACTTTGCTGCTTGTCCTTGACGGCTTCAGCGTACTTTTCCTGTCCTCGATATTTACTGTTTATCTCCGGCTCAAATTGCTCGATACCGCTTGACTCCAGAGCAAAGATTAACTCGTCCCTTACTTCCTCAAGATGTATCGCCTTGGCATCCTCTTCGCCGATCCGACTAATACGGCTTTCAAGATTATCAATGCAGCGGATAACTCGCAGACAAAAAGTCCTGATGATGTTCCAGTCATAACCATCCTGGAGCTTTTCCAGTCTGTCCTGCTGGCAAGCCGCGTATTCACGAATGGCTGAGACCTGTTGAGTAAGCTCGTTAATGGCGCTATTGAGCGGTTTTGAATGCTCAGCGGTCTCGGAATGCTTTTCCCCCCATTTAGGGGTTGTCTTGATGACAGCAGATTTTTCATCGGTAAACAGCCTGTTGATCTTCTCAGTACCATTCGATACCTTCTCTTTGCATGCCACTCTTTCCACAGTTTTAGGCCCACACTTGACAGGAAGCGGATTCTGCCGGCCCGAATTGACATAGACGTTCAAATCCTTATCAAGTTGACTTTGTTTTTCTTGAGTTTCCTGTACTTGCGGTAATTCTTTATCACCGACTGCATTCTGTTTCTTGCTTTCAACTTTTTTTAGAGTTCCAATAGTCTTGACGAGGAAGCATCTCGAACCGGATGATAATTTTATAATAAAGCGAGCCATCCATAACAACAACCACCAGGCATAAATACTGCCTCCCATAGTTGTACACACAATAGAACTAGTCATAACATATTCGTTCAGCTCATTTCGTTTCTTGTATTCGCTGAGCTCGTTTTGCCAGTTATCGCCGTAAAGAACATCTGCAAAAGGATGGACGGCTATTTCGCCAGTAGCCAATTTACGTAGATCGGCTTTGAGCCTCTCCTGCTGCTCTTGCCAGAGTTGCTCTCTTGTCATGGCCTTGCCATTGTTCTCCAATATCGGGGGTAACTCAGACCTCTCCCGCGGCGATGCCTGCAACCACTCTTCATACTGCTTCACATAATCATCTGTATCCACGCCATACTTCAGATTATAGAGAGAAACTTCCTGTTGTTGCTTTTCTTTTTCGGCAAGAATCCACCCTAACATGGTTCCGCCGGCAAGCAGGAATACTGAACCAATAATAAGAGATTTCTTAAGCATTATTTTAAGTTTCAATCATTAACTATCAGCTTTGACATCCCGTTTGGTTAATGTGGGAAATATTTGCACTTACATTCTCATCATGATTCGGGATTGTTGTTCTCAACAAAAGCTTCGTTTTCGTTTTCACCATACACTTTTGTTACACGCAGTACTTCTTCCATTGTCGTTAAGCCCTGCCTTACCTTCATTATACCGTCGTCGAACAAACTGCGCCGGTCACTTTCATGAAAGGTTCGCCGCATATTGTTCACTGAGGTGTCCTTATTAATCATATCTCTGAACTGCTCATCAATAATCAATAACTCATAGATACCAACCCGGCCTAAATAGCCTGATCCTCGGCAATCATCACAGCCTGCACCATGATAAATTTCGCCCGGTTCGACTCCCGCCTTTTCCACATATCTGGCCATGTGCTCCGACATCTGATATACCTCCTTGCACTTCAGGCAAATCTTTCTCACCAATCGCTGTGCAAGCACTCCGTTCAACGAAGCCGCTATCAAGTACGGCTCAATGCCGATATCAACCAGTCTTGTAATACTGCAGGCCGCGTCATTTGTGTGCAACGTCGATAAAACCAAATGACCCGTCAGAGCCGCCTGGACTGCTATACGGGCGGTCTCGTTGTCGCGAATCTCTCCTATCATTATCACATCAGGGTCCTGACGCAGTAAACTCCTAAGCGTCGAAGCAAAATCCAGACCGATCTTTTCGTTAATCTGAACCTGATTGCAGAAACCAAGTTCATATTCAACCGGATCCTCAACAGTCGAAATATTCAATTTGTCACCGTCCATCTGGGACAGAGCCGAGTAAAGTGTGGTGCTCTTGCCGGAGCCGGTCGGGCCGGTAACGAGTAAAATCCCGTGAGGCATTGCTATCTGCCCGTCAAAACCTGCCATCACATCAGGCTCCATACCCAACTGCTCAAGGCCTCGTGTAATGGATTCACTATCGAGCACTCGGATAACCACCTTTTCTCCATGATTAGTCGGCAGTGTCGAGATACGTAAATCGATTGCCCTACTTCCTACGGAAACCTTGATTGTACCGTCTTG
>DAOVMB010000260.1 GCA_030630905.1 Sedimentisphaerales bacterium | reverse complement strand
AGCGAAGAGGTTGTCATCGTTCTGTCAGGCGCGATTGTCGTCTGTTTCCTGCTCAAATTCCTGGTCCATCGCGGTCAGAAGCTGATTTGGAGCTGGGCCTACGTGCCCATAGGATTATTTCTGTTTGTCGCGGTACTCCAGCTCGTTCCATTACCGGCGCAGGTAGTGAGCGTCATCTCACCAAATACGGTGGTTTTAAAAACGGAACTCTTAGGCGATCTGCCTGACGCTGGCACACTGCTCAAATCAATGTCGCTTAGCTTCTATCCGAATGCCACAAAGCATGACCTGCGGCTCGTACTGGCGGTCGCAGCCGTCTTCGTAGTCGTCCTTAATGTCTTCCGCCGACCGGACCAGATAAAGCGCCTTCTAATGGCTATAACAGTAATCGGTGGTGTCATTGCTGCTATTACCCTGGCACAGAACATTTTCGGAAACGGCAAAATCTACTGGTTTGTGCCCACCCGCTATGGCGGGGCCCATTCAGGTTCATTTGTCAACCACAGCAACTACGGGCAATTTATGAACTTGTCAATCGGGGCAGCACTCGGCTGGCTTTGCGTGAAACTACATGAAAGCTTTGCCGGCAAAAAAGTAACACCGGCAGGTATTGTCGAGTACTTGAGTTCTGGTTCTGCAAAGTCATTGTGGCTGCTCATAGCAGTGATAGGTCTTTGTACGGCATCGGTTTTTATCTCTCTGACCCGAGGCGGTATGGTCAGCATGCTTATCGCCATGACCTTCACCACATTACTATTTATCTCGCGACGGTCTCTTAGGAGCCATGGCTGGATAATGGTTGTTATGGCGCTTATCGCATTTACCTGTGTTTTGTACATAGGCTTCGACGCCGTCTACGATCGGCTGGCGACCCTCAGAGATTTCGATGAAGCTGGAGCCGGCCGGCTCCAAATACTCAAAGACATTTGGGTGGCGTGGACTAAATTCCCAATATTCGGAACCGGACTTGGAACGCATTTGGTGGTTTATCCGATGTTCGATCGCTCAACGATAACCGCATTAGCTGCCCACACAGAAAATGAATACGCCCAGGCGGTGGAAGAAACAGGGCTGGTCGGGTTGGGCTTGCTAATAATCTTCGGAATAATCGTGTGGTGGAATTATGTGAGGAATATTCGTAATACTAATTTGTCCATTCGTTTAGCAGCGTACGGGCTCGGCTTTGGCCTTTTGGCGATCCTTATCCACAGCTTAAGTGATTTCGGCCAGCACCTTCCAGCAAATGCCATTTTATCTGTCATATTCTGTGCTCTTCTGCTGGTTTTAGCTCGGCAAGGAGAAAACGCTCATCAAAAGCACAAGAGCACAAGAGCACAAGGTTACAAGGTGCTTTTGCCTTATGCATTTCTGACTGGTGCACTTGTGATTTGGATATGGGCGATTATCGGTGCCGACAACGCGCGTGTTGCCCAGGCCCATTGGGAAAAGGCCGTTGATATAGAAAAAGGCCTTGCAGATAGAAACTGGCAGGGAACAGAGGAAGAATATGCGGGCTTAATTTCTTTTGCAGCCGCATCATCGGATTGTGAGCCGGAGAATATAAAATACCGGCACTGGCTCAACGTGTACCGCTGGCGTTCGATAAGCCAGGTAACAGATCCTGATACCGGAGAGATCATCATCTCTGAGGATTTGATGCCAACCGTTTGCAATATCGTTGACGAGTTTCACAAGGCACGCCTGATATGCCCGACATACGGACCAACCTATAGTGTAGTCGGTCGAATCGAAAAGTTTATTCTCAACGATGATTCCGGCGCAGAGAAAATAAGAAAAGGTTTTCGTCTTGCGCCATGTAATCCAACAGCTTGTTTTCTGGCCGGCTACCTTGATGCTGTAGAAGGAAAAGGTGAAGATTGTATCGAAAAGTTGAAGAGGGCTATGCAGCTTGACGGGAGGTTGTTCAGGCGTATTGTAAACATATGTGCCAATCATCTCAGCCGTCCTCATTTGGCTGTATTGGTTGCCCGGGATGATATTGGCCGACTAAGCCATGTAGCCAGTGTTCTTGAGGATATGCAATATCACGACCTTGCAGAACAAGCCCGGAAGAAAATAAGGGATTTACTTGAAGCAAAGTGTTCTCAGCCCGACGCTCCCGCCTCGACGTTTATATCTTTAGGCAAAATCTATAGAAAACAGCAGGATAGCGAGGCGGCAATAAAGTGCTATCGCCGCGCTCTGGCGCTCGACTACGGCCAGGTCCACTGGCGGCTCGAATTGGCAAGGCTGCTTGTTAAGGCCAAAAGAATACCAGAGGCAATGCGCGAGGCAAGGACGTGCTTGCAGCTGCGTCCTCAGTTTAAGGCTGCTGAGAAGCTTGTAGAGGACCTTTCGGTCCACCCTGCTACCTTTGGTGAAGAAGTTAGATCGCCCTGATGGTTCTAAAATGGATGAACTCAGCTTTCAAGAGAAAACTGAATATTGAATGCTGGTGGCTAAAATTCCCAGTCGGTACACCGACGGGGACGGAGTTTGCGCGGAGCTAATAAGTTAAAGCTTAGAACCAGACAGCTAAACAATGAAAACTTACTTATGTGCATATTTTGGCTCTACCGTACTGTCACTCATAACTACACCGATAGTTATTCGTGTTGCGTGGTGGCTTAATATCGTCGATACCCCCGGCATACGCAAAGTCCACTCCAAACCTGTTCCTCGTATCGGTGGTGTGGCGATTTTTGTGTCTATGATGGGCCTTGTCATACCGGTGTTATTTTTACCGAATGTAATCGGCGACAGCTTCCGGCTCGTCCAGTCGAAGGTTGTCGCTCTGCTCGTTGCTGCTGGATTTGTGTTCCTTGTGGGACTTGTGGACGACGTTAAGGGGCTGCGGGTAAGAGTAAAGTTTTTAGTTCAGTTTATTGCTGCTCTGATAGTTTGTTACGCGGGTATTCGAATAAACTCTATTACTCTTACTGAATCATTAGTCGTCAATTTTGGTTGGTTCTCATGGCCCCTTACGCTGCTGTGGATTGTCGGTATCACTAATGCCATTAACCTGAGCGATGGCCTCGACGGGCTTGCAGCAGGTATTTCGGCAATAGTCTGTGGCGTTATTGCTATCTTTGCCATTCATAGCGGCCAGGTTGTGATGGCGGTATTAATGCTGGCCCTGCTCGGCAGTTTGACCGGCTTTTTGTTCTTTAACTTTAGCCCGGCGAAGATCTTTATGGGCGACTGCGGCAGTATGTTCCTGGGCTTTACTATAGCTTCATCGAGCGTGATGTGCTCGACCAAATCTTCTGCCCTGGTTGGCCTTGCCCTGCCGGTTCTGGTTCTGGGGATACCTATTTTTGATACTCTTCTTAGTATACTGCGAAGATTTCTTGACCGCCGGTCTCTGTTCGCGCCCGACCGCAGTCACTTCCACCACCGGCTTTTAGCCCTTGGCTTTCGTCAGCGCCACGTGGTGATTATTGCTTACGTGGTAACTTTGCTTGCTGCCGGCCTTGGGATGTTTATGCTCGTTACCCGTAATGCTCAGACTATGATAATTTTTGTTTGTACTCTGTTTCTGCTTGCTCTGACATTTAGAGTGGTAGGCTCGGTCCGGCTACGGGAAACGATGGCTGGCTTGAAGCGAAAACACACTATTTCTCACCAAGCGAAGCAGGAAATGGAGAATTTCGAGAAAGTTGAGCTTTACTTCCGTCAAGCCAAAAATCTTGACCAGTGGTGGCAGGCAGTTTGTTTTGCTGCAGATAAAATGGACTTTGTGAGTAGTGTGTTGCCTCTAACTCAGCGGGATGGGACTAAGCGAACCTTAGTTTGGGAGAATGGAGAGAAGGATATTCGGGTAGACGAGATCATCAAAATAGCCATCCCGATCCGTGACCGCCGCGCCGGTCCAGCTCTGAACCTGGAGGTCCAGATCCACGCAAACGGCTCTCTCGAATCCGCTGGCCGCCGCTGGACACTCTTCGGTCGCCTGCTTGAAGAATACAGCATCGCAAATCTGGCCAAATAGAACAAAAGACATCTTTGACTTCCACGGATTCGCTAACAACTAACAGACAGCCGCCAAATGCTGACTAAATGCTGAGGTATTGGAAGATTTGGCTGATATTGTCAAACTAAATATCAGATACACGGAAAACGTTTTTCAATGGAAAAAGGGAGTTTAGTTCGCGGTAAGGTAAGCTCACATCGTGACAAATTTCGTTAGCTCCATAGCAGATTCAAGTTGTTCTCTGGCAGAGTAAGTTGATTTTATCACAGAGTAAGATTAATCCACTGCCAAGGAAGCTTTGACCGTTGCATGTTAATCTTAATCCAGGGCTTGTGATGTGTAATCTGTCGTAGATGAAGCGTAATGTGTCGCAAATGAAGCTAAAGTCGTAATAGCCGAACACGAATCGACAATAGTTGAAACAGCTCTAACTTACTTTTTTCAGCGATATTACGAAAAAATAACAAGATTTCCAAGAACAGAAGCAGAGATTGTAACATTGGCATAGGCAAGAAAAGTGGACTTGCGGACAATGTTGAGGTCTATCCATCTCCTCTCCTAGCGCCGGCGGGCTTGAGTAGGCTGATAAATGCCTACACGGCCGCCAAAAATACCGCTGTAGCTGCTAAGGCAGCGGCAGAAGAGGCCACCACCGTCAAGGACGATGCGCTGGAGGATTTGGCAGATGCGATGAAGAGCGACATCCGCTATGCCGAGAATACCGTCAACTACGATGATGAGAAGCTAAAGCTCCTCGGTT
>DAOVMB010000157.1 GCA_030630905.1 Sedimentisphaerales bacterium | reverse complement strand
TCGTCTTTCAATATCTCATATTGCTCTATGGTTTTTTCTGGTTGGCCGTTTTTGAAGTAAATGGCGGCCAATCGGTAGGCCGGAAGCTGCAAATAGTTTTTGAACTTCAGGCAGTCCTGATAAAACTCCACAGCCTGAGACTCTTTGCCAAGCCGCTCATAACAATGCCCGAGGGCGTAAAGAGCCATCGTATTGTTCGGTTGGCGAAGATAGACGGAGTTTAGCTCTTTAATTGCTTCAGGCAATTGGCTGTTATGCAAACAAATCGCCGCCGCTGCCAGCCGGCCGTGAGTACAGGAAGGATATTCGAAGAGATATATCCGCAGTTGCTCGGCGGCTGCATCCAGCTTCATGGCATGCATCAGCTCGATCATCTCGTTCAACTGCTTGTATCGAGGTGATTCGTTATCCTCTACAGGAAGTCTGACCGTATTTAACCAGTGCCATATCAAATCAGCAGTATCGACTGTTATCGCCCTGCCGAGAATTTCCAATAATCGACTCATACACCACCCGCATCCAGTTTTCATCTTTTGATTTGCAATAAATGATTGTGGATTTGAGTCTCCACCCGCCTCCAATCACAATCAAAGTATCGACAATAGATGAGGGCGGATTAACCCCGGTCTTGGCAATTAGTCACTTGATGTGCTATTTTGCTTTTTCGTTGTGGGGATTGTACGTTATGTGCCGGTTGTTACGATTTTAGAATCGGATTATCGGGTTTTTTACCCCCCCCCGCTTTCAGGAGATTGGCCTATAAGAACGGTTGTTACTGCAATCCAAATTGCTCTAACAGTGATGGGGACTTGTTATAGTATTAATAAGGACTGTAAGTACATCCTGTAGTTTACCGCCATCTTTTATTTATGATGACCAATTTATTTTTTCATTTCCGCAGGGTTCGCAGAATGGTATCAGCGTTCACCACTTCCACCGCCTTGGTTTGATAGAGGCAAATATCACTAAAAATATCTGTCCACTTTATCGAATCTCGAAATGTTTCAGGCTCCATCCGGTTCAACAGCCCCAAGGTGCCTACAACGGACAGAATATTGTGGAGATTCGGATTGCTCGAAATGAAGCGGTGATATTTTTCCATAACCAGCTTACCATATTTGGTGACGGCGTTGGCGATATCCTTTTCCCTGTAACCTGGAGCCTGCGATTTCATATATGCCAAACCATAAAGCGCGTCGAGGTTCATATAGTTACTAAAGGGTTCCAGCCAGCTACTTTTTTCCCCCTGCATAGCCAGGATGCTATCGATAACACGCTTCGGATACGGAAACGGATGGTTGTGATGCTGATAAATAGGCCAGATGTGAGCGCCACCGCCCAACCCTTCGATTCCCGGCCTAGAATGCGGTACCTCTTTGCGCCACCAGCCGGTTTGCTCATCCAAGTTGGCATCGAGCCATTCAAAAGTTTTTTTACGCCACTGCTCGGTGCATTGACTGCTTAAGCTAAAACAGTGCATCCCACCCCAGAACAGATGCGAACCACCCCAAAGATTTTTCCAGTCGATCTTCTCTAACCATGGGCCAATTTTGTCTGCTGTGTTGAAATCATTGTACAGGCGCACCGGATACTTCTGTTTCCCACCCAGCGGCCCAAGAGCACCGATGACCATGCCATTGGCGTGTAGGTCTGAGTGCCCCCTAAGTGCCGGTCCGTACACCCCGTCCTCACCGGCGAATGAGTTGATATAGTTAATCCATTCCCTCCGCTGTTTGTCTGTGAGAGATGTCTTCAGGTCTTCGGTCATAATGGTTCGTATTATTGCGGCATCGCATGTTGCATAAAGGCTCGGCTTGGTGCCCTTTTTCGAGCGATAACAACCGTGCGGCTTGCCCTGAACCTGCAGAGATTCTATATGCGCCATAATCTCTTTGCGAACGATAGACAAGTCCATGATGCCATCTTTAATACATTGAAATCGTCCGCTCAATTCCTCAATCGAGGTGTCAGTTTTTTTCTTCGCATTCTCCACTCCGAAGGCCAGAGTTGCCAAGACCAGACAGGTCAATGCGATTTTCAATACCATCTGGTTTGTTCTCATAACGTGACCTTTTCCACATGTGCGTTTATTCTCAGTCATAATTCTACTGCGAATCTGATTTTGCCATTTGGGTCTGTTTTTCTATCTCGCTTAGATATGCCAGGGTGCGTTCGAGCTTATCGGTTAGGTGTTTCAATTTCAGCATGGTTTTTACACGCGTCAGGAGCTCCAGCTTATTCACGGGCTTGCTTAGGAAGTCGTCCGTGCCCGAATCGATGCCGCGTTCGATGTCGCCGAAATCATTGAGTGCCGTAACCATTATAACGGGAATGTCACTGGTTTTGGGGTTGTTTTTGATTCTTCGACAAACTTCGAAGCCGCTCATCCTGGGCATCATCACATCCAGCAGAATCAAATCGGGAGGATCTTTAGCGAGAATTTCCAATGCCTCCGGTCCATCAACCGCGGGGATTGCCCGGCAGTCCACATCCTCAAGATATGCCTGCAGCAATTCACGATTCTGCCGATTATCGTCCACCACCAGCACAACAGGTGTCGTATCCTTCTTTTTACCAGTTTTAGTCTTGCTCATACAAAAATGCTCCTATTCGACTCGGAAAAGCGATTTTCGTCATCAAAATATATTTCATCTGTGTTTTGGATTAAGTTTGGCTCGCTACCTCAGAGACACACGGATAGCCTTTCTTCGAATGATATTCTTTTTTTGCCTCGGCCGCAAACAAATTGACCAAAAGATCCGCTTCCAAAAACCGGTAGTACGGATACCAGACATCGAGAACCTGATACATTTCGTCGATGAAAATAGCCACTTTTTTCATTGCCATTTTTCGCTGCTTCTTATTTACCTTTATCACAATTCGCGAAAATTGTGAATCCTGTGAAAAGTCAGATAGTTTGCATCGTGCGCCCGATAGGCCCCGCCCAAACCGTCATCATACGCGGTCCTGGAGACGGCAATGATATCCCGGTCTTCGAAGAGCCAGTCGATATACTGAAAGGCGTGTTTCACGCTGTCAGCATGCCGCAGTATCACAGATTCGACATTCCAGTTCCGCAAATCGGAAGACGAGACCAGCGTCAGGATATTACGATAGGCCTCCGGATTCTTTTGTTTACTGACGAGCGACCAATAACGTTCCGTCTTGGGATCAAAGCGGATGGTGAATTTATTTGTGCCGCCATAGAAGTCGATGAAATCCTTCTCCGGATCGAACCGTACCGATTTACCGTTTTCGGAAACGTGTACGACGGCGGCTTTTTCTTCGTCCTGATATTCCACGCGCAGAATATTTACAAGCTTGTTCTCCGGCGTAACAACGATATTTCCCTCCAGCCAGGCCGTGCCGGGCCATGCCTGGTCAAACTCAAGACGGTTGCTCATAATCCAGCTTTCCGCTTTCAACAAGTCCGCATCTACAGGAGCCGACATGACGAAAGACCGGAGGTTGCTCCCCGGCCCTGTAAGGGGATACCTGTCTTCCATTGCCCGCCAGATTCGTCGATTGTGTACCACAACCGGGACCGGCGCACAATGAAACTGGCCCTGTGCGGCCAGAAGTCCCGTATATCGGTCTTTCGGCGTGGTCCACGTCAGCCCCCCGTCCGTGGACCGGCGGATAACTATATGGCCGTTATGGATGTTGGTGCCAATAATATAAAGTGCCCCTTTGTGCAGGAAAATTGTCGACCAGTACTGTCCGTAAAAATCCGTTAGTTTTTCCCATGTTTTCCCGGCATCTTTAGAACGAAATATTGCGGTGCGGTCTTCTTTTGTGGCCGGCCCGTAGAAGTCGTGAGAGACTATATAGAAACCATTGGTCAGCACGGCAATACTTGGCGAACCGAGGTACGTGCCAGTGCCGGCAGGGCTGTGATCGATAACAACGCCCGGAACGAGCGAGTCGTCCCTCGCCGCAGAGCTTTGATTTTTACCTTCGTCTGTGCCCTGCCGGAGCCAGGCGAGATTGAAGACATAGTGTTGTTTGCTGCTGATCAGGTGAATGAGGCTATCGGGAGTCTGGGTCGCCGCCAGGTATCCTCTCGGTTCGGCATGGGTCGGGTCCATGATGAACTTGCCGGTATTACCGCCGCCGTCGAGTTTCCTTGCCGGGCCGCCGTCGGTTAGCAGCTTTTTTACGGGCCAGGTCTTGCCTTCATCGAACGACAGCGCTGCAAACATGCCGAAGACCCGGCGTTCCTTGCCGGCTGAGTCTTTTAACTTCATCCCAGTATTGCGGTTTGTGAAACTCACGAACAGGATTGGACCTTCCAGCAGACGTCTGAGGATGAGTCTTTGCCCGCCACCAAGCGGTGGGAACTCGCTGGCCGAATATGTCCAGTTTACGCCCATATCTTTCGATATACTCATCGGCATCCGGCCTTCGATATTGTTGCCGCGTCCAAATGCCATCAGGCTGCCGTCCCTGAGTTGCGTGACGCCGGCATGAATCCCCGCGACCCAGGCGCCGGTCTCGCCGGCAGCAAACTTCGGCGCCGGTCTGCCGGCGCCGGCGTCGGTCCACGTCTCGCCGCCATCGCGGCTGACGTGCACGGCCGTCCCGCCGTTGCCCCCTGTCACCGCATCGCAAGGCAGGACAAAGTAGCCCTCGCGCGTTCTAAAAACCGATTCGACGGGCATGTGACGCAGGCCGTGATCGGGATTGATCAATCGAGCCTTCGACCATGTGACGCCGTTATCGGTCGAGAGCCGTATCACAGTAGCAAGATTCCCCCACGTGGCCGCCGCCGAGAGACCATTAAAGTGATAAATCGTGTTCCGGCCATCAAACCAGAAAGCCGGAGCGTGGTCGTTGCGATCCGGCGCGTCCCAGAATAGCGAGGCCGGCTCCCACTGATCGGCGCCGTACCGCAGGCGGCTCGCCAGGATGGTTAATTCGCGCCCGGGTTCGTCCCGGCACGAATACCAAATCGCCAGCAGATCGCCGTTGGGGCAATCGACCAGTGCCGGGTCGTGATTGTGCTCGGAGTACATCGGACCGTCGGAGTCCGGCGGAATTTTGACATATTCGCGAGGCCCCTTGAAGTAGGGCTTATTCGGATCGGGACCGCTCGCCCAGTCCGGCCGAAAGTCCTGATCCACGTTGCGTGAGTAAAATGCCGGCTCAGGACTCGCAAGCGGTTCGGTCTTGGGCATCTCGCCGGCAACTACGCGGAAGCCTATCAGCCAGCTTTTGTCGTCCGGCAATGCGCCGAGCCGGTTCGCCGAGCGCAGAAACGAGACCTGAGTACCATGACTGCCGCCCCGCGTGACCTTAAAATCACCGCCTGCACGCCCTACCGGGTCCGTCTGCTCGCCTTGTTCGTATGGGCCGTACCAGTCACAGCACCATTCTTCCACGTTACCGTGCATATCGAAAAGACCCCACGGATTCGCCTCGGTCTGACCGACAGTCAGCGGCACCGGCTCAGCACTCTTGCGGCGATGTGCCGGATCGGGAAACCAGCTCATCCGAGCATTCTTGTGAAACTCTTCCGGCAGGGTATCGCCGGTGTGGTAGGCCGTCTTCGTGCCGGCCCGGCAGGCATACTCCCACTCGGCCTCGGTCGGCAGACGGTAAGGCTTGTCTTCCTTCTTCGAGAGCCATTTGCAGAACTCGACCGCCTCGTGCCAGCTCACAAAAACCACAGCCTCGTCATCCCGTTCGGAAAAACCGAGCTTACCGCGAAGCGCGCGGTGTTCGGGATCAAACTGCTCATACTGTGCGTTGGTGACCTCAGTCGCAGAGATGCCGAAGGATTGTGTGATGCGCACTCTGTGGGCGGGCCGCTCGTCCCAATCGCCGCCTTTATCCTGTCCCATCAGGAACGATCCCGGCTGGATACGAACAAATTTCATGCCGATAGTGTTGACGAATGTCTGGCTTCCCTGAGCCGAATTCGATGCCGCGGTGCCGTCTAAGGAACATAGTAATGTCATAAGACATATTACCAGTATTGCCGGCCATTTGCTTTTTTTCATTGCATTACCTTTCAAGTTATCCGGTTGCTGTTATTTTCGATATACTGGCGGATTTGCGGCTTGATATATATTTGCTCAACATCCACCACTTTCGGCACCGCCTCGGCACATACTGCCGCAGAAACGGCGGACGAAGCCTGCGTGTCGACAAAAAATATAGGCTCGCCCTTGATCGTGCAAAGTCCCCCGCCGCTACCGCCAAGCGGCTCGTTGCGTATTGTCACGCTGTTCGCCTCCAAAAGCGCCAAAAGCTCGTCTAAAATACTCTGCTCGTTCATTGTACCCGTGTCATTTTACATAGGTCAAGGTTCAAGAAAAAACGCATCAAAAGTCGATATACCTCATTAGAAACTTGATTTTATATTAGGAATAGAAAATTGGCAAGT
>DAOVMB010000356.1 GCA_030630905.1 Sedimentisphaerales bacterium | reverse complement strand
CAACAGTATTTCAGACAAGCCGCCTAATGGCGGGTTTTTAGAGTGGACTCAGAAGTAAAAAGGCAAAATGAGAGTAAATCCGGAGTTTCTCCGGAGGGGCGATTTGAAAAAACAAAACCAAAACCGGCTTTTGGCCGGAAACTCTAATCTCTAAATCCTAAACGGGTTGAATGGGTGCTGTTTGAAAAACAAAGCCAATATTAGGGAAAGGCAAAAGTAAAAAGGCAAAAGGTAAAATTAGAGTAAATCCGGCTGTTTTCCGAGATAGCGATTTGAAAAAACAAAGCCAATTTGTCTGAGGGGTAAAATGGCGCAAAGTCTTATTTAGAAAGGAAATATGGCAATATGCCGACCCGCGGGGCACAAAAAAACAAAGCCAATTTATATTTCACCGCGGAGAACGCTGAGTTCGGAGAGTTTTTTGTTTTAAAAACTTGTGTCAATGTAACTTGTTGTAGAATATAGAATTACAATACCGATCTTCTCGGCGGACTCTGCGATCCCGGCGGTTAATGAGAAAAAAGCCAATTCAATTGTTTTACCGCCGAGAACGCCGGGTGCGCGGAAGTTTTTGATCGTTAAAGATGCCTGTGTCAAAAGCGGCCGCTGTCGAGATCGGTGATTAGGAGTGTCAGTAATATATTGGGAAGAAAACATGCCGGCTGTGTGGGTATCCGTTCCGGAACCTAACAGAATGGGTGTTAATATCTGAAGGAAGCTTGAATTACCGGCGAAGATTTGGTATTATATTGGAAATTAGGCTCAGCAGCGTTGCTGGACCGATATACTTAGGCGAACTTGGGTTAAATAGGAAGATTTGGTTAATATGCTGAAACGCTTAGACGATTATGACTTTTACATTAACTTCAATTTGAAAGGAAGGCCGATGAACGTTCGAATAATAAAGCTCTCGACTGTTATAACCATAAGCTTGTTGGTTTTTACCATGACAGCGAGCCTCTGTAGTGCACAAGAATGGAGCCGGAAAGGGAAAACCGAAATTTTTGGCACGATTCAAAAGATGGGGAGTGAAACAATCAAATATTCATGTACGGATGAGCTTCCGGTGAAGTTTGATATGGACAGCACGTATGTTTATGGTTTCGGTTTTGGATACAATCTGAGCGACCATTGGAATATAAACACGGATCTGCTGTTTGGCTCTGCAGATACGGATGTGAAAATAGTCGATGTTACGGTCGAGACTCCTGATATGGACTATATCTTGTGGGATATTAATGTTGATTACAATATATGGAAAAGTCGTTTTACTCCGTTAGTAACCGGCGGTATCGGACTTATGGATTTCGGTATTGATACTACGACCCATGCCGGGAAAGTGCACGAAAGCCATTTTTCTTCTAACTTAGGCGCCGGCATCCGATGGGATGTCGAAGACAATCTTCTTCTTAAAGTGATATACAAATCTACATGGACGGATGTGCACGATGCCGATAACGATCAGAGGTTTGACAGCATCAGCGTGAGCGTCGCATATATGTACTGAAAGAGCAAACGGTCCTGTTAAGAATTAGCCCGACAAAAGCTGAACGAATGGACATAAACCGGACATTTTAACCGGTCTTTATATACATTCAGATGCCCAAAACTCACTCTGTAAAAGAAAAAATCCCCTGCCTTTCGGAGGATTAAGGGGGTAGTAAGGCAGGGGCTTAGAAAGGTTGCAAATTCAGAACTCGTTTTATACCGGCATCAGCTTGATAAATATGACCAAAAGCTCTCCCACCACTCCTCCATGAAATCAAGCATTATGATAATTATCCCTAACTATCGAAAGCTTGTCAACATAAAAGTCCTATAATATCATTATTTTTTTGATTCTGCTTTGCTCTGCTTGTCATATTTGCTTAGGATAATACTATCTGTGGGAATCGGGGAGACAAGATTTGAACTTGCGACCTCTGCGTCCCGAACGCAGCGCTCTGGCCAAACTGAGCTACTCCCCGTTTAAACCGAATTATGAATATAGCATAACTATCGCCGCAATGCAAGCTACAATAAATTTATTGGATCGATATCTATCGCTACCTTGACGGCAGGGCGAATGGGCGGCTCGGTCCGCAGACGGGAGAACAGCCGCTGCACGGTCGTTGCTTCGGGAGCCTGAATAATGATTTGCATTCTGTGGAAACGCTGAATTCGGCTGATCACAGCCGGCATCGGCCCGCGAACTGTTGCTTCAAGAGTTTCCCGCTCGATAATCCGGTCGATCCGTTGACGCATTTGCCTGGATGCAGCATCGAGTTTGTCAAACTTCATGTCTCGCAGAACGATCACGGCCAACCGCCAGAAGGGCGGCAAATTGCAGGCCCTGCGATGTTTTAATTCCTCTTTGACAAAACCATCGAAGTCCCCGGCAACGGCAAATCTTATCGCCGGCTGATTGGCTAAAAATGTCTGGACGAAGACCGTTCCCTTTTTCTCAGAGCGTCCCGCTCGTCCGGCCACCTGGGAAATCAACTGAAAGGTCCGCTCGTTGGCCCTGAAATCCGGCAGATACAGGCAGGTATCGGCACTGATGATGCCGACCAGAGTCACGTTTGGAAAATGCAGACCCTTGGCCAGCATTTGCGTGCCGGCTAATACGTCGATTCTGCCCTCGCCGAAATCCTGGAGGAGACGATAGTAGTCCTTGCCTGCCATCGAATCGCTGTCAATTCGTGAGATGCGGGCATCGGGGAATTTCTTAGCCAGTTCCTCTTCGAGCCGCTGCGAACCAAGCCCGATCATCGCGAATCCTTTGCCGCACAAGGGGCATTTTTCAGGCACCAAAGTCTGCGCCAGACAATAGTGGCAGATTGCATAGCCGTAATTCATGTGCTCACCCGTGACCGTTCGCATTCGTTTGTAGCGGGGGACCTTCGATTTGTGAAAGGTCAGGGTGACATCGCAGTTACGGCAGTGCAGCGTGTGCTTGCATGATGGGCAGAATACAAAGTTACTGTAGCCGCGCCGGTTCAGGAGCAGAATTACCTGTTCTTTTTTTGCAAGAGTTTCTTTCAAATGCCTGGCCAACGGCTCACTGATCAGGTTCATGCCCTTTTGCGTAATTTCTCCCTGCCTTAGATCGATAAGCTTCATCTGCGGCATCGGCAGATTCATCACTCTTCGAGGTAGATTCAGCAGAGTAAAATGTTTCTTGCTCTGGCAATTCGACAACATTTCCAGTGACGGGGTCGCACTGCCTAAAACGCAATGTGCGTTCGCCAGTTGTGCTCGTTTGATCGCCACGTCTCTGCCGTTGTATCGCGGCGCTGTGTCCTGCTTATAGCTGGGCTCGTGCTCTTCATCAACAACGATCAGGCCGAGCTTCGCCAGGGGGGCAAAGACCGCCGAGCGAGCACCGATCACCACATCCGCTTCACCCGACTTGATTTTCTGCCACTGCACGTTGCGCTGGGCTGCGGTCAGGCCAGAATGCATCACGGCGATTTTTTCGAACCTTTCATTGAATCGTTGAACCGTCTGTGCCGTAAGGGCAATCTCGGGAAGAAGTATAATGGCACTTTTGCCTTGTTGATGTATCTTCTGAATGGCCCTTATGTAAAGCTCGGTTTTGCCGCTATCGGTGACACCATGCAGGAGCGTGACGCCAAATTTGTCCGAGGCGATCTGGGCCTTGATCGAGTCGAGCGCCTTCTGCTGGTCCTCGTTGAGCAGGATGTGTCCTTCCGGTTTGAAAGATATTCCTTTCGGGATGGCGGGCAGGGATTTTAGTATTGTCTTATGGACGATTTTAAGCAGTTGTTTTTCAGCCAGCCTCTTCAACGGTTCCCTGCCGCATCCGACTGCCTCCATGAGGCAGTTTAGCTCCATAGCTGAATCTGAGTTAAAAGCTTTTCGTTCGTGAAGGCAGGTTACAATATGCTTTTGTTTTTTGCCCCTCAATTCGCTCATTGTTTTTTCGGTCTCAGCGGCATTGCTTGTCAGGTAAATGTATTGCTGCGTTTTAACGCCT
>DAOVMB010000047.1 GCA_030630905.1 Sedimentisphaerales bacterium | reverse complement strand
GAACGCCGGCTAAGTCGGCTATGGTGCGGGCAAGCTTGCAGATTTTGTCGTGAGCGCGGGCGCTGAGGCCGAATTCGTGCATCGCCTGCTTCAAGAGCATTTCGCCGGTCGTATCGAGCCTGCAGAACTTCTCGACCTGTTTATGGCTCATCCTGGCATTAGTGTGGATCTTACCATCGCCGAAACGCTCGGTCTGGACGCCTGCGGCTCGGACAACGTCGGCCCGCATGACAGTCGAGTCGAGTTGGCCGGATTTCGAACGCAGCTTCCTGAAACTTATCGCCGGCACGTCGATGTGAATATCAATCCTGTCCACCAGAGGCCCTGAGACTTTCGATAAGTATCGTCTTATCTGGCCGGGCGTGCATTTGCATTGCCTGGCGTCGCTGCCGAAATAACCGCAGGGGCATGGATTCATCGCCGCGACGAGCATGAACTGAGCGGGAAACCGGACCGTCTTTTTTGCGCGCGAGACGATAACGAAACCGTCTTCCAACGGCTGGCGGATCATCTCCAGAACATGCCGCGGGAATTCGACAAATTCATCGAGAAACAATATCCCGAAATGAGCTAATGACAATTCCCCGGGCCGAGGCGCCGAGCCCCCACCGACCAGGGCCGGGCCGCTTGCTGAGTGGTGCGGCGTTCGCACGGGGCGAGTCGCCAACAGCGCCCTGTTCTTACCCAGCAACCCCACCGAGGAATACACGCGGGTCGTCTCAAGCGACTGAGCCAGACTCAGGGGCGGCAGAATCGTCGCCTGTCTTTGGGAGAGCATGGTCTTTCCCGCTCCGGGCGGGCCGATCATCATTATGTTATGTCCACCGGCGGCGGCGATGGTCAGCGCCCGCTTGACGCTTTCCTGACCTTTCACATCCGCAAAATCAACGTCATAATTTGCCGAGACATTAAAAAGCTCGTCGATATCGACATTGGTCGTCTCCAGCGGCAATTGCCCCGAAAGAAATCCCACCGCCTGGGCAAGCGAGCCAACACCGAAGACCTCTATGTCCTGAACGACCGCCGCTTCCTGTGCGTTGTCCAGAGGAACAAGCATCCGGCTGAAACCTTCCGCCGCGGCGCTCATTGCCATACTCAATACGCCGTTGACCGGTCTTACCCTGCCGTCCAGGGCCAATTCACCGACGATAATCGTGTCACTCAGGATCGAGCTGGCCAGGGCGTTCTGGCCGATGAGCATGCCCAGCGCAATGGGCAAATCGAACGCCGGCCCGGCCTTTTTCACATCCGCCGGCGCAAGATTGATCAGCGACTGGGTTTTCGGATGCTTGAAGCCGCTATTGATGATTGCGCTTCTGACCCGCTCGGTGCTTTCCTTCACGGCGGCATCCGGCAGGCCGACAATGATGGACTTTTCAAACCCACCCCGGCCAACATCCACTTCAACCTCGCAAATCACTCCCTCAATTCCGTCAAGCGTCACACTGTGCAGTCTGGCTAACATTTGTTATTTACTATTTCCAATTAATTATTTACTATTGTCAATAATACAGCCTGAATCGACAATAGTCAAAGGAGCAATACAATATGCCTACTATAAAAGATGTAATTGTCAAGAAACCGTCCGATGAAGAGGCGGCCGTCTGTAAGGCCTGGCCCATCTGGAAATGCGAACCCAGCACCTTCGACTGGGAATACACGGAAAAGGAAACCTGCCTTTTGATAGAAGGCAAGGTAACAGTCACGGACGGCAACGATTCGGTAAGTTTCGGCCCCGGCGACCTCGTAATCTTCCCCGAGGACCTCAATTGCACCTGGCAGGTCACCGAGCCGGTCAAGAAATACTACAACTTCGGCTAACAAGAATACCAGTCCGGCGCTCCAGGCGCGGTCGTACTATATCTTAAATTCATCCGGCTTGAAGCTAAGCTTCCGGCCAGCCTCCACGGCCTCGTTGACTCTCAGCACGGCGACCGCCGTCTCATACCCTATCTCTGCGGGGCAATTGAGCGCCGTCTTGCCGTCGCTGTAGATCGCGTCGAAAAAGTTCTCCAGATGCATTTGATGGGGTTTCTTATTCATAGCGACCGGCAGATCATACTTCGGTGGCGGCGGCGACTCACGAACATCCAGGATGGCGCCGGTCTGCCTTTCTACGATCTGCGGGCACCCGCACTTTTCAATACACTCTTTTTTAGCCTTTTCAAGGCAATCTATCTCGCACTCGCACTGCTTATATAATAGGCCGTCGTTGACCCATTTATCCCACTCAGGCGCCGTCCTTTCGTCACGATAGATTTCGCATCTGTTGCCGCTCTCAGAAATAATAAGAGAACCCTCGCTGCCCATGAAGTTCTCGAAATATCCGCCGCTGCCGCTACTGCTCACTGTCTGATAGAATGCAGTGACATTGCCCCGAGCCGTCTCATATTCGTAGATCGCCATCACCGTGTCGGGCCATTCGTGTGTCTTTTGATTGTAGAAGTTCGTTCTTCCGCTCGCTATGACGGATTTGGGATTCGCCTGAAGGAACCAGTTGTAAATGTCGATCTGGTGCGAGCCTAAATCGACCATAGGTCCGCCTCCAAGCGCCTTATACCACCGCCAGTTTTTGAATTGCTGCATCGACGTGTAGCCGTATTTTTCAAGGGTCGCCTGATCGATTGGGCTGTTTTTCGGCCAGCCGAGCGGTTCACTCGCTCTGCGATTCCACTGTCCGTTGACTGCGGTTATCTGTCCCAGCAGCTCCGCCCCTTCTATGAGGTTCTCGTAGCAGAATACATATCGCGGATTGCTGCGCCGTTGATGGCCGATCTGAAGCAGCTTGCCGGTCCTCTTCGCGGCCAAAACCATCTTGCGAGCCCCTTCGAGCGTATTGGACATCTCCTTTTCGCAATAGACATGCAGGCCGGCGTTAAGGCAATCAACGGCATGCTCGGCGTGCCAGAAGTCGGGCGTGGCAATTATGACGGCGTCGAGGTCTTTCTCTTTGTCGAGCATTTCCTTGTGGTCCACATAAGTATTGTGCTCGTGGCGGTATTTCCCAAGCATGCGTGAGACTCGTTTTTGATTGTACGCCGTCCAGATATCGCAGACGGCCCTGATGCGGATCCCCGGAATCTTCAGGCAAGCACTCATCAGAACCTGCCCCTGTTCACCGACACCGAGCAAGGCCACATTGATATCATCCGGCTTTTTACCGGTACCTGTCCGGCCCAGAACCATCGGCGAGAACGCCAATCCCGCTCCCGCCGCTGCTGCCGAATGCAAAAAACCACGTCTGTCTATTCTCTCCTTTGTTTGCTGGTTATCCATTCTTCATCCCTTTCAATCTTGCAAGCGCAAAGCCCCTGTGCGCCTGCCTCAGCATGAACAAATTCCTGCTCTACTCGAATATTGCGTCTATAACCTATCCTCTATCTATTGAGACGCTCTCCGCAAGGCTTTTGGTATAAGGAAAATATTTTTCTCCCTCCGCCTCTGTCTGCATCACCAACTTGTTGGCAAAGCCGTGAGGTATGTGTTCAACTAAGGAAGAGCCATCCCCATCCCGATAACCACAATCGGGATGAGGCTGCCACTCATTAAAATTGATGGAAAACTGGTGGCAACCTCAAAACCGCAGGCTTTGGGGATGGTCGCGAATGATAGACTCCGGCTACACACGTACTGGTGAAGCCGCGAGTGGAGGCTGGAATCTACCCTCACGTATTTGCCTGCTACTTCCGCTTGTTTTTCCCGCCCTGCCAGTCCTGGAGGTTTTTGGCTAATATTTCCACATCTTGTTTTTTCATGATATGGTCGATGATGGCCGGCGGGATTTTCAACTTGATCATGGCCTTGTGGGCCCTTTGCCAGAGCCGGTCCCGCCTTGCTTGCGTGTCGGCTAAGTAAAGTTCGGTCACAAGCTCGCCGAGCTTCTGGAGCATGATCGTATCAAGGTTGTTGTAATACCCCGATATCACTGACTTCTGGTATCGTGAATACTCTTTCTTTGTCATGGGCCACCTTTTACAGCAAACCCGCAGATAAATCAAGTCAACACGATAACAACAGAGCTTTTTGCTGGATTTGCCGGGATAGCAGGCTATAATCTCATCATGCGTTAATCCGCGATGCGTCTGGCGCGATAAGCCGACGCCTGCAATATTGGCAGATGAGTAAACGAAAGAACATATTAGCTATTTTGGTTCTATTGGTTTTGGTGTTGATGCCGCCAAGATCGGGATGGACTGCCGAAGGCGACAAAGCTGCGGCCTTTGCCGGACAGGATCTGCACCTGCAGGGGCAAGAGCTGATCAGCTACCGTTTATCCACCGTTGACCACGTACTCGTTTTCCAGAGTGGAATTTCCTTATCCATCGGGATCCATCAATTTTCGGCCGACAGTGCGGTAGTATGGCTGGGTTCTAACTCTGCGGGAATTCCAGGAAGCGGAGTGACTCAGTCCGCCTCTGAATCTCGGGTTGATTATGAAGCGACGGTATATTTACAAGGCAACATCTCAGCCAAGAAGCCTAAAGGCGCCACGACAACCGACTTGAGCAGGACAGTGATAGAACAAGGCCGTATGATGGCGGTCCGATTCGATGTCACCGGCGAGATATTCATAAAAGCGGACAGTAAAAAGATTGAAGATCCTCGCGGATTAGAACTTTACAGAAAGGCCTTTGAGTCGCTGCAAGCGGCCGGGATAGAGCCGGCGAGCGCCGATGCCGAGCCGCGGGAGATTGAATTGCAGGTAGAGGTAATAACGCTGGAAGAACCGGGGCAGGAAGCTGCCGAGCCGCAGGAAAAGAAGCCGAGCTTTAAGTATCCGCTTGTCCTGTCACCCGCTGGAGAAGCTGCTCTAAAGGTCGAGTGGGACGATAAGGAGAAAATTGGAACGATTATCGGCAGGTTCTATCTCTACCAGAAGCAAGATGAAAAGGGCGGGCTGCTGGAATTGCAGGCTGACAATGCGGTTATATTTTTATCCGGGCAGCAACAAACGGCGGACGATCGCAAAAGCGGGACCGAAGATATTCTGTCCGGTGCGCAGGCAATATATATGTCCGGCGACATTGTGATGACTAATGGACAGCGAACAATTCGGGCCGATGAGATATACTACGATTTCGAGAGAAAAAAGGCGATTGCGATAAACGCGGTAATGAGGAATTTCGACACACGCGAAAGGATTCCGATTTACCTCAGGGCGGCAAAGCTCAGGCAGATGGCGGAAAATGAATTCGCCGCTGACGACGTAACTTTGACGACCAGTGAGTTTTACCTGCCTCAGATTTCGTTTAACGCTTCGAAAATAACAATCACCGATACGACCACTACCGATGAACAGCAGGGAGAAGTTTCCAAAAGCAGTTACGATGCACAGATGCACGATGTGCGTTTGAAAATGTACGACAAAACGATTTTCAAGTGGCCTTACGTGCGGAGTAATCTGCAAAGGCCGGATCTTCCGATTAAAAGCGTCCGTCTGGGCAATGACAGCATCTGGGGGACGCTGGTTGAGACGCGATGGTATCTGGCCCGGCTGTTAGGACTGCATGAACCGGAAGGTACGGACAGCACCTTAGCGCTGGACTATTACAGCAAACGGGGCTTCGGCGGCGGAATAGAAACCGAATACACAGGAGAGAACTATTTCGGCAGGATGTTAGGTTATGTGATTCACGATTCCGGCGAGGACCGGCTCGGTAGAATACGCAAAAATCTTGAGCCGGAACGCGAACTGCGCGGACGCTTCGGCTGGCAGCACAGACAGTTCCTGCCCTACAACTGGCAGCTTACCACAGAAACCGGTTATATGTCCGATAAGAACTTTTTAGAGAGTTTTTATCGAAGCGAGTTTAACGTCGGCAAGGAACAGGAAACGCTCGTTCATGCAAAACGTATTGAGGATAACTGGGGCCTTTCTTTTTTGGGCAAGGCACGAATCAACGATTTTGTTAATACGCTGGAAGAATTACCCAGCGCCGAATTCCACTGGACAGGTCAGTCGTTTTTTGATGATAAGCTGACTTTCTACAGCGATACTCAGGTCAGCAGGTTGCGTCAACGTTACACTTCATCTTATATCGATCCCGGCTCAGAACAGTTCTTTTCGTTTGCTACGACACGAAACGAGATTGATATGCCGATGACGATGGGCAAGGCAAAAATCGTGCCATTTGTTGCCGGAACCGTAGCTTATGAAGATGGATTGGGCTTCTATAGAGAACTTAATGGCGGAATGGCCCAGGAGCAGGAGAATGTCTGGTTTGGCGAAACCGGAATTCGCGCTTCAACACAACCGTACTGGAAGGTTTATCCCAATGTTAAATCGCGACTCTGGGATTTGAACCAGATGCGGCACTTAATAAAGCCTTACTTGACGGCTGTTGCTTACACTCAAAACGAATCGGTTATCGAACAGAGGGATACTTTGAACGTAGGTATCTCACAAAGGCTGCAAACAAAGCGCGGTTTAGGTGATAAACAACGGAACGTTGACTGGATGCGGCTGGATATGGACGTTACGTGGGTCAATAATTCCGGCGACGATTCGGCCGGGGCTGATGAATTTATCTGGAATAGACCTTTTATTCCGCCGATAAATACTTTTAGCCGGGTGATTCCACAGCAAGACAGGCGCGGCACCGATTTATTCGGTCCGAGGCGTAATTATTTCGGAGCCGACTATAGCTGGCTTTTGAGCGACACCACGGCTGTGTTGTCCGATATGAATTATGACGTGCAAAGCGGGGTTGTGCAGCAATTTAATGTCGGTTTTTCGCACCTGAGATGGCCCAATTTGCAGTATTATATAGGTAGCAGATATTTAAGGCGTCTTGATAATGGCTATGGCGAATACGGCTCAAACGCATTTACATTCGCGGTTACGTATGTACTCGATCCGCGATATACCGTGGTTTATTCGCAGCAAATTGATTTTGACTTCGGGGAAATAGTACGAAGCGATATAACGCTGATTCGCCAGTACCACAGGTTGTACTGGGGTCTGACCTTTAGTGCCGATGAATCGCTGGACAGACAGTCTATTATCTTTAGTCTATGGCCCCAGGGCGTGCCGGGACTGGCGATTGGAGAGAGGAGATACATTGGGTTAGGAGGTTCGGCAGGTTATTGACGGTTGATTGTCAAGGTATGAAAAGACTTGCATAATTTAAGTGAATCATATATTATTCATGGAAATCCGTTTTTTCCTTTTCAAAGTATGCCCGGCTTCAACTTAGCCGGACAGTACAACTGAGTTTTTTGGCGCCGGCTACGCCTGGTTAAGGTTTTGCGGAAGTCCGGTAAAAGATTGAACTTTAAGGAGAATAGAATGGCATTAGTAAATACTAAAAAGATGTTTGAGATGGCTTATAAGAACGGCTATGCGATTGGTGCGTTCAATGTGAATAATATGGAAATCACGCAGGGGATAATTGACGCCGTGGCTGAAGAAAAGGCCCCGCTGATCCTCCAGATCTCCAGGGGGGCACGCGAATATGCAAAAAACAGTTATCTCAAGGCAATTATTAATGTGGTCGTTGAGGAAAATCCGGATATCCCCGTTGCTATAAACCTCGACCACGGCGATACGTTTGAGACCTGCAAACAATTTGTCGACGATGGTTTTACATCGGTGATGATAGACGCATCGAGCAAACCGTTTGAAGAAAATATTGCGATGACCAAGCAGGTGGTCGAATATGCACACGCCAGGGATGTAGTCGTTGAGGCCGAGTTAGGCCAGTTGGGCGGTATCGAAGAGGACGTTGTCGGCGTGGATCACGATGAAATTAGCCAACACCTGGCCGACCCGAATCAGGTTGAGGAGTTTGTCGCGAAAACCGGCGTTGATTCTTTAGCCGTGGCAATCGGCACCAGCCACGGGGCCTACAAATTCAAGAAAGAGCCGAAGCTGGCTTTCGATGTGATCCGGGAGATCGCCGACAAGCTGCCCGGATTTCCGCTGGTGATGCACGGTTCAAGCAGTGTGCTGAAGGAATTCGTAGATTTAATCAACAAATATGGCGGCAATATGCCGAACGCGATGGGTGTTCCGGAAGACGCTGTGAGCGAGGCGGCAAAGATGGCAGTCTGTAAGGTCAACATCGATACGGACTTGCGACTTGCCCTGACCGCTAAAATCAGGCAGGTATTCGCGGAAAAGCCCGCGCAATTCGATCCGCGTAAGTACCTCGGACCGGGCAGAGATGCTATTAGAGAAATGGTCAAGCATAAACTGCACGTTCTTGGTTGTGCCGGCAAGGCGGCCGAGTGTATATAAAAGCAGGAAGCGCGTTATAATTGACTATTGAGAAGGGGTCACGGAAAAATAATCAATAGTCAATTGTCAATTGTAAATAGTCAATGGAAGGGATTGTTCCGAATTTTAAAAAATAAATTTTGGGTTTAACATAAAATGCAAGACAAAAGACACGTGATACGCAATTTGATGCGACTGGTCTGGCTGGTAACGATAGTATTGTCGTCCGCCGCCTATACAAGCGAAGCTGCTGAATCTCTATCAGTTGAATCCGATGTTATCGGGCAAGCTTGTAAGCTGATTTGCGAGGGTCAATTCGATGCCGCCGATAAGTTGATAAAACAAAGCCGCAATGACGACCCGGCTCAACTCGGTAAGGCTGTCCCCCGGTTATCACAGGTTGTCGACCAATACAAGAGTATTAGTCAAGAACGTCAGTTAGCCCGAGAAGCTGCATACTCAGAGGCACTCACAGAACTGGAAAAACTTCAGGCTCCGGCAGAGGCCAACGACGTGAACGATGCAAACTCGGCGGATAATCTTATTTCAACACTCTCGGTTATTGTCAAAACCGGCGAATTTGCAGACGAAGCACAAAAAAAGCAGCTCCTGTCTGACCCGTTTGTAAAAGAGGTGATGCAAAAAGCGATAGACAAAGCCGCCGAATACGAAGTTGAGGGCAAATGGCTCGAAGCATATACAAATTGTTACGGATGGCTGAAGGCAATCGATCCGAATAACGAGGGATATTCGGATTACGCCCAGCAGCTTCTGGATAAGGCCACTATCGCATTGGCTTTTGAGGATAGCCCCTGTGAGACCAGCCGGGAACGTTTCCATGGAGTGAAGGAAGAGCTGTTTGTTCGGGCGATTAATTTCCTGAATTCACATTACGTCAGCATTATCAATTACAACGAAATCGCTGCCAAAGCTATCGAACGCTGCAAATTGCTGGCAGAGGTTATATCGACGTCGTCCCGATTGAGTGAGGACTCAGAAAATGATGATCGAGGCAGCTTAGATGCAATAAAGGGCACTTTGGATCCCGAGAAGCTTGCGGCCTGGTCGGATGGTCTAACAAAACTGCTGGATGAAGCTAAATCCGCCTCAGGCGGACTCGCACGGCTCGATAAGAACAAGTTTTTGTTTTTAGATATTTTTGATAACGTCCTTGATCTGAACAAATCAACAATAAATTTGCCCCAGACGGTGCTTATCGCACAATTTGTAGAAGCAGCTCTCTCCACACTTGACCCTTATACGGTAATCGTCTGGCCCAGGCAGGTGCAGGATTTCGAACAGATGATGACCAGTGAGTTTACAGGCATTGGAATCGAAATCTCGAAACAAAAAGGATTGCTGACGGTATCGAGCCTTTTGCTTGACACTCCGGCATTCAATTCCAATCTCGATGCAGGAGACGTAATAGAAGAGGTAGACGGGGTTGAAACAAAGGACATGTCCCTCTTTTGTGCGGCAAAAAAAATAAAGGGGCCGGCCGGAACTAAAGTGAAATTGAAAATAAGACGTTCGAGTGAGGATAAGAAGATTGAAGATAAAGTTTTCGATGTTACCATAACCAGAGACACGATTATTGTCCCGACAGTTCGCGGCTGGCAAAGGTCCCATGCAGGTAAGTGGCTGTATATGATCGATGAGAAGAACAAGATCGGCTTTGTCCGCCTTACCAGTTTTTCTTCCGACACAGCTTCGGGGCTGGAAAAAGTGTTGTTTAACCTTGAGAACAGGGGCTTAAAGGGGCTGATTCTCGACCTGCGATTCAACACTGGCGGGCTTTTAGACAGTGCGGTTGCCGTGGTTGACATGTTCATCGAAGAAGGTGTTATTGTCAAAAGGCAATCCGGTGGTAGAACGCCGATCTACGAAATAGCAAAGAAGAAAGGAACACATCCGAATTATCCGCTCGTCATATTAATAAATTCCAACTCAGCCAGTGCTTCTGAAATTGTCGCCGGCGCATT